>CAYOFT010000069.1:7165-8426 GCA_964403295.1 uncultured Thermotogaceae bacterium
CGTTCGTCACCTTTCACGTCATTTCTTTCTTTATCGATTTTGACTCCCAGATATCCCAGGTACTGTTCACAGATTTCTTCCCTGAGCATGGGTGAGTTTTCTCCCACCCCGGCTGTGAAGACGATGGCATCCACACCGTTCATGGCCGCGGCATAGGCTCCGATATATTTGGCAATTCTGTATTCATAAGTACTGAAAGCCGTTCGACAAATGGGTTCGTTTTCAGCAGCTTTGTCTTCCACATCTCTCATATCACTGCTGAATCCGTCGGATAATCCGAGTATTCCGCTTTTTTTGTTTAATAGATTGTAGACATCTTCAACGGCCATGTTTTCTTTTTCCTGAAGGAATACAAGTATGGAGGGATCAACATCTCCTGATCTTGTTCCCATAACCAAACCTTCGAGAGGGGTGAACCCCATGGATGTATCAATGGATTGTCCACCGTCAATGGCGGCCAATGAAGCTCCGTTTCCCAAATGACAGGATATGATTTTTAATTCTTCGACCGGTCTTTCCAACAGTTGTGCTGTACGTTTAGCAATGTATCTGTGGGAAGTTCCGTGGAATCCGTAACGTCTGATTTTGAACTTTCTGTAATATTCCAGTGGTAGTGCATAAAGATAGGCGTGCTTTGGCATGGTGGTGTGGAATGAGGTGTCAAAAACAACAACGTTGGGTACACCAGGGAGCAGCTTCATAGCGGATTTGATCCCCATGATGTTAGGTGGATTGTGTAAAGGTGCAAGATAGGAATGTTCTTCCAAGGCATGAATGACTTCATTGTCAACCAAAGCAGACTGGGTAAATTTTTCTCCACCATGAACAACTCTGTGACCCACTGCGTTAATTTCATCAAGACTTTCGATGACTCCCATTGTTGAATCCGTTATGGTTTCCAGGACTAATTTCAATCCTTCATCGTGATTGGCGATTGGTTTTTCAACAGGGAATTTTTGCCCCGCTTTTTTGTGTTTTAATATGGAGCCCGGGATACCTATTCTTTCCAAAAGCCCTTTACAGAGGACTTCTTCGTTTTTCATATCCAACAGTTGATATTTTATGGAAGAGCTTCCTGAGTTGATTACGAGTACTTTCATTGGTTTATTCCACCCCCGTGAAATTTTGGATTTTGGTTGTTGGTTTGGTGTTTTTTCGTTGCTGTTGTTTTTTTCGTTATCATGTTTAGACCCCCCCCGCCTGGGGCGGCACCCCCCCACGGGGGGGATTTTAGTACGGTTGCTTTTTTTATTGTATTATG
>CAYOFT010000070.1:0-8305 GCA_964403295.1 uncultured Thermotogaceae bacterium
CAAACGCGTTATAAAGTGCCCAAATGAGACTGACACCAAAAAAACCAAACCCCAACACAAAAATTTGCGGATAACTCATCTTAGTTTTTTGCACAAGAATCATTCCCCCTCGAATGAAGTCCTCTTCCGGTTAAGAAGAAAAGTACACAGTTCACTGATTTCTTCGGCATTATTATACACCCTGAAAATCCTTTTTAATTCCTCTTGTGTGGGTTCTACCCAAAGTATGTTCAAAATCAGAATAATCAGTTCCGTTAAATCCGGGTTGATGAGTTTTTCATCGTTTATTTGAGCCTCATCCAATAACGCTTCAATGTCTTTAAAAGCTTCTCTTTCCAATTGGACCAACTGATTAGCCAACGGCCAGTCCAGGTCAATGATCTCATCGGCAATTCTTTCCATGTAGGCGTTCAATTCATGTGTATCGTCATGAAAAAAGAGACCGTCATTTACGAGAACAAAAAGAAATCTTGAAAAGACTATCCAGTCCAAGCAATTACATATTTGAGAGGAAAAAACAGTTAATGCTCGAAATAATGTGAAATGGTACACTTTAAATTCACGTATAATATCCAGGATCATCGGTAATGGTTCAAGGTTAAAGGATTCAGCGAAATCAACGGCCGGGATCATCCCGTCCGCCAGTTGAAACAGTCGTTTTCTTAAGGGATCAGCAATGTCATCGTACACATCTAATGTCCAACTTGAAAAACCCTTTACAGAAAAGAGTTTGGAATCCAGACTCACCTCCTTGTTGATGGCTTCACGATAATCAGACATATCTACTGAATGATCCAATCTGCTAATCTCTTGAAGATATTCTTCAGCTTCTTTAAAATGTTGAGTAATAGCATAGACCTGCATCAAATGCCACTTGAGGGTCAAATCATCTTCTAACTTTAGTCCATCTTGAAGAATGGATAAAGCGTCCTCAAAAAAACCTAAATTCTTATAAATGATTCCCAGTTCGTTGTAAACACTGATAACCCTTGAATCAATCTCAAGGCATTTTTTCAAATGTTCGATGGAAAGGAGCGGTTTTTTCAAACGCATATAGGTGAAAGCGATATTGTAGTGTAATTCAAAATTATCTGTATCGTGTTTTAAGCCTTTTTCGAAAAAGTCTTTTGCCTTCTTAAAATTCTGCTTTTTATTGTAAATAACTCCCAACCTGATATATGGTGGAACAAACGTAGGTGCAATCTCTATGGCTTTCCGGTAAAAACCCATGGCTGCATTGTAATCCGCTACTCTATGAAAGATATCACCGCAAGCCACATACGCCGGTGTAAATCGTTTGTCCCTTTCCAATGTATTTGTAAATTGCTCCAACGCGTTATCCAGATCATCCAGTTCAAACAGCAACTGACCCAGTTCAAAGGTTACCATGGGATTAGCAAGGTTCATGGCGGAAGCTTTTCTCAGCTCTGTTTCGGCTTGACCATAATCTCCGGACTTCTTAAAAAACAATCCATTATAGAAATGATATAAATAGTCTTTTTTTGAATATTCCAAAGATTCCTGGAGGAGTTGGACAGCTTCTTCAAGCCTGTTATTCTTCAGGGCCTCTTTGTATTGTTCAAAAACAAAATATCTTAAATAAGAGGCGTAATATGCGTCTTTTTTCGCCCGCCATTGTGCTCGAAGCCCTCTAAGGATAATGGATAAGGGTATGGTATTTTCCTCTTCAATGCTTGACAAGTCTTCTGCCAGAACAGGCAATTTAAGGGGGAGATTCTGGCTTTTGGCTATTTCCGGCTTAAGCGGCAAATAAACAATGGCATAACTCATTGTTAATCACCGCTACATGATCTGCATATATTTTTGCAGAAATTCCTCTACTGAAAGGACCGTCATGATGACATGACCGCTGTCCATCATGATAAACGATTGTGTTTCACTACCGTAGGTTAGATTGAGTATCATCTGTTCTTTATCAGCTACGGACTTAAATTTTTTGATGATCGTATTACTTGGGGAAAAGATACCCTGTATTCTGTTTTTGACGATATAGGTACGAAAACCAATGTCGATCAACTCACCGCCTGTCAAAGCTCTACCCCCCTCAGGAATTTAGCCGCATCTTCCGGTGGAGTGGGGTTGATGTAAAAACCTGAGCCCCATTCAAAACCGGCTACTTTTGTCAAACGGGGTACGATTTCCAAATGCCAGTGATAGAAATTTTTCCCATCTCCGGTTGCAGGGGCTGTATGGAGCATAAAATTATAGGGTGGGTCATCCAGTGCCTTGTAAATGCGGGCCAGTGAATTTCTTAATATTTGTGCAAATCCCTGTACTTCTTTTTCTTTGATCTGCCCAAAATCATGATTATGTACCTTTGGTAATACCCATGTCTCAAAGGGGAAACGGGATGCATAAGGATTGATGGCGATGAAGTCTTCTGTTTCTTCAACGATTCTCGTGCTTTCCATCCTCTCCTGATAAATGATATCGCAGAAAATACATCTTTCTTTGAATTTATAACGCATTCTGGAACCATCCAGTTCTTCCTGTACACGTTTGGGTACAATCGGTGTACCGATGATTTGTGAATGGGCATGGGCCAATGAGGCACCGGCATCTTTTTTATGATTTTTGAAAATAAGTACGTAACGAATGTTTTCGTCACTGGCAATAGCGTTATAACGCGCTTTATAAGCCCAAATGATTTCCTCAACCTGTTCTACTTCCAATGTAGCAAACGTTGCATTGTGATCCGGTGTTTCGATGACGATTTCATGATGGCCAAATCCGGTAACTGCATCGTACATTCCATGACCGTATCGCTCAAGTTTTAAATTATTTTCTAAGGCAGGAAATTTATTGGGCACCACTCTGATCCACCAGCCCGGTGTGTTGGGTTGTGTATCTTTCGGTCGAAATGATAGTATTTCAGGTGGTGTTGTATATTCATTTCCATAGTCAAAAGGACAGAAATTACTTTTTGGTTCCTCTGAGCGAGTTGAGAAATCCATTGGCCTTTTGGCTCTTTCTGTTGCGATGATTACCCATCTATTAGAAACGGGGTCTCTTCTTAATTCAGGCATTGAAGTCCCTCCTAAAAGTTCTCTTTTTGATTGATTCCTTCCTGATACACATACAAATATTCTTTTGCTGACCGTTCCCAGGAGAAATCCTCATCCATTGCATTTTTGATCAATTCATTCCAATATTCCTTGTTCTGAAAGGTATACAGCCCTCTTAATATGGCATAAAGTAATTCGGATTCTTTGTATTCGGAAAAGGCAAATCCATTCCCTTCAAATGTTTCAGGGTTGAATTCCCTGACGGTATCTGCCAATCCTCCTGTAAGGTGAGCAATGGGTATGGTCCCCATTCGCAGGCTGAATAATTGTCCCAAGCCGCATGGCTCGTATTTGGAGGGCATTAAAAACATATCTGAACCTACATAAATCTGATTGGCCAAGTCGATATCAAATTCGTTATTCGCTGAAATTTTTTCCGGATATTTTTTTGCAAGTTTTTGAGCCAATTCTTCATATTCCGGTTGCCCCGTTCCCAGGATAACCATTTGAAGATTCTGCATGAAAACCAGATCGGAAATTTTGGAGAAGATGTCCAATCCTTTTTGTGAAACCAATCGGGTGATAATTCCGATGATGGGAATATCTGACCGCTGCGGTAATCCCAATTTCTTCTGAAGTTCAGCCTTTGCGATGGATTTACCGGTCAGGTTGACTTTACTGAAAGGATGTTGTGTGATGGTTGAATTTTCTGGCCCGAAAACCTCATAATCAATACCGTTAAGAATACCATAAAGGGACTCGCTTCGAATACTTAAGACACCTTCAAGATGCTCTCCAAATCGATAAGTTTGGATTTCCTGAGCATATGTGGGACTGACGGTAGTAATGATATCCGAGAATAAAATACCGCCTTTCATAAAATTGATGTCTCCATAAAACTCCAGAGCATCCACATTGAAAAGGAAATGGGGTAATCCGGCATAATTCAAGTATTTACTGGCAACACGCCCCTGGTATCCCAAATTGTGGATGGTATATACACTTAAAACGGAATGGAAAAGATGGTCTTCCTTATAAAGTGTTTTTAAATAAACAGGAATTAGACCCGTTTGCCAATCGTTAGAATGGATCACGTCGTATTTTTCACCCATATGCTTGATGGCTGCAAGTGATGCGGCCGCAAAGAAAACAGCTTGTGTTGCGGCATCTTCATCTCCGTACACTTCTTCAGTGGAAAAGATATTTTCATTGGCAACCAAGTAAACTTCACAAGTTGATCCGGGTAGATGCGTTTTGTACAAAGAGGCTTTTTCGTTTGTTTGTATGAAGGGAACCTCGAATGCATCGTGTACTTTTTCAATCGTATAATCGTATTTTAATGAATTCTTGTCGACAATCTTGTGATAAGGCATGAATATGTCTACGTCAATGTTATTTCTTTCCAGGTATTTGGGTAAAGACCCGATGACATCTGCCAAGCCTCCAACTTTTGCAAAGGGAAACACTTCATAGGAAATCATAGCAACTTTCATATTCATTCTCCTTTCAATTTTATCCGTTCGTTTTTTTCAAATGGTGTGAATGCATCCGATAGGTACTTGATGATTGATTTTGCCGCTTGTTTTCCGGCGCCCATCGCTTCTATGACAGTGGCAGCACCGGTCACAATATCTCCTCCTGCAAATATTCCCTCTACAGAAGTCATAAGGTTTTGATCAACTTCAATCGTACCCCATCGGTTCAATTTCAGTTGCGGAAAAGATTCCAGTAATAATTTGTTAGGGGTTTGACCAATGGCTTCTATAACCGTATCGGCTTCGAAAACTTCGAATTGTCCTTCAATGGGAACCGGTCGTCTTCTTCCGGAATCGTCCGGTTCTCCCAATTTCATATGTTGTACCTTAACCGCCTTCAAATGGCCTTTTTCGCCAATATATTCAACGGGATTTTTTAACCAGTGAAAATCAATTCCCTCTTCCACCGCATGATGATATTCTTCGATTCTTGCCGGGATTTCACTTTCAGTTCTTCTGTAAACCACTTTCACATGGTTGGGGTGATAGACTTCATGTGTGGATTGATTGGTCGTTTGCCCCATTCTAAGAGCACTTCTTGCAGAGTCCATGGCCACATTGCCGCCACCTACAACGATGACATTTTTCCCGACTCTGACAGGTGTATCATGTCTGGGAAAATCGTAACTTTTCATCAGATTGATTCGAGTTAAAAATTCACTGGATGAGTAGATACCGATGAGCTCTGAACCGGGAATTCCCATCATACGTGGTGTTCCTGCTCCAATACCGATAAAAATGGCGTCAAAGTCATATCTTAACTCTTCAATAGTGATGGTCCTTCCCACAATATAATCGGTTTTTATCTGAACACCAAGTTTTTCAATATCATTGATTTCACGTCTTACAATTTCCTTAGGCAATCTGAATTCAGGGATACCGTAAACCAATACACCTCCGGGAAGATGGAGTGCTTCGAATATTGTGACTTGAAAACCTCTTTCAGCAAGATAAGCTGCGGCTGTTAATCCGGCCGGTCCACTGCCCACGATGGCAACTTTTTTATTCCCCGCTTGACGGATTTTTACTTCTTTTTTTGAAGCTGTTTTTTCACGATTCCAATCAGCAACGAATCGTTCCAGTTTGCCGATTGAGATGGGTTGAAAACCCTTCATTTTGTTCATGATACATGCCCCCTCACATTGGGTTTCCTGGGGGCAAACTCTTCCACAGATGGCGGGCAGATAATTGTAATGTTTTAAAATATCCCCTGATGTTTCATAATCTTTTTCAGTGATTTTTTTGATAAATCCCGGAATATCGATATTTACCGGGCATCCTTTGACACATAGGGGATTGGTACATTGCAGACATCTTTCTGCTTCATTAACCGCTTCTGCCTCTTCGTATCCCAGATTCACTTCAAAGAAATCTTCTTTTCTTCTTTCAGATGCTCTTTCATGAGTGGGAATTCTTTGCTTTTTTCTTTCCTGTGCGTTCATTGTGATTCCCCCTCTTTTGTTTGAGAAGGGTTAATTCCACCGAGTTTACACACATGCTCCGATTCGTTTTCCTCTTTCAAATACTGTTTTTGCCGGTTCATTAATATGTCCCAGTCCACATATCTTCCGTCAAATTCAGGACCGTCAACGCAGGCGTATTTGATGGTGTCTTTTACTTTCACCCTACAGCCTCCACACATACCTGTACCGTCTATCATTATTGGATTGAGCGAGGTCCAAATTAGCAAATCATGTTCTTTTGCTACCATAGAACAGAATTTCATCATGATGGTGGGACCTACAGCCCAAGCAGCATCAAATTGTTTACCGCCTTCAAACAGGGCGTTCATCCCATCAGTTACCAACCCTTTTTTTCCGGTTGAACCGTCATCGGTGTATATCAATGTTTCATCGGCTATTTGCTTGATTTCATCTTCCAATATAAGATGTTCACTATCCCTGGAACCAAGAATGGCCGTAACATGATTGCCCTTATCTTTTAGCGTTTTAATAATGGTTAAAATAGCAGCAATCCCAACACCGCCACCGATCACCAATGTCTGTTTTCCCTCAGGTATTTCGGAAGGTTTTCCCAATGGACCCGCGCAGGTACTCAACGTATCGCCTTCGTTTAATTGTGCAAGCTTCTCGGTGGAAGTTCCCACCACCTGATAAATGACTCGGATGGCTTCTTTTTTATCCGTATCAGCAATGGTGAGTGGAATTCTTTCGGAATTTTCATCAGCCATCATGATAACGAATTGCCCGGCTTTTGCATGAGTCGCAATTTGAGGGGCTTTTACCCAAATATCGTATTCGTTGGGTGCCACCTGCACCTTTTTTAGAATCGGATATGACAAAATAATAACCTCCAGAACTAATAAGACCGGACAAACTATTAATCAGTTGACGCTTCTTCTTGATCCAAATCCGGGTAAAATTCTTCCAAAATAGCAGCGCATCTGGGACAAGTGTCGGGATATTTTTCATTGCTGCCCGTAGCCTCATCATAATTCCAGCATCTTTGACATTTTTCCCCCTTGGCATGTTCAACCAATATATCCAATCCATCTTCCGCTTCTGTCTTTTCGCACTTTTCAAGTTGAATTTGAGAGACAATGAAGAATCTTTCCAACATCTCCTTTTGACTTT
The DNA here is from genome assembly GCA_964403295.1 of uncultured Thermotogaceae bacterium. Taxonomy (GTDB): domain Bacteria; phylum Thermotogota; class Thermotogae; order MWEM01; family MWEM01; genus JASUTC01. The sequence continues at coordinate 7,156 of CAYOFT010000070.1, forward strand.
CAAGCAACTCATACATTTCTTCGGATGATGTTTTCAACGTGCAATGCGCATCAAGAGAATGACCGATGGTTCCGGCCGTACGACTCTTTTCCAACGTATTATTGACCTTTTCTTTGATTTCCAGTAATTCACGCCATTTTTTCTCAAGTTCAAGATCCACGGCATCCTGATTATATATCGGCCAATCTAAGGCATGAACTGTTTCAAAAATCCTGGCACTTTCAGGAAAATAGGTATAGACTTCTTCAGCGGTAAATACCAAAACAGGAGAAAGCATAAGTGTCAGTGCTGTCATGATTTGGTACATGACAGTTTGCCCGGATCTTCTGGCAAGGGATTTTGGCCCTTCAACGTAAAGTCTGTCCTTTAACACATCCAAATAAACATTACTCAAATCGGAAACAATATACCGGTTGATGGCTTGTACACCTTTGTAGAATTCAAAATCATCGTAGTTCGTCTGTACGGTTTTGATTAAATTGTTTAATCTTGATAAAGCCCAACGATCAAATTCCAGCATCTCTTCTCTTTGTACGGCATCGGTTGTGGGATCGTAATCGGATAAATTACCCAAAAGGAATCTCAAAGTGTTTCTGATTTTTTTATAGGAGTCCGTATATTGTTTCAAAATACCAAGAGAAACGTTGATATCGTTTCTGTAATCGGAGGACCCCACCCATAAACGGAGGATATCCGCACCGTATTGTTCGATAACTTCTTGAGGCAGAATAACGTTGCCCAGTGATTTACTCATTTTGTAACCCTGGCCGTCTCGAATGAAACCATGGGTCACAACACTCTTAAACGGTGCAATGCCATGTTTTGCAACAGACAGGAAGATGGAAGAATTAAACCAACCCCTGTGCTGATCACTTCCTTCAATATAACAATCTGCAGGGTATCTCAAGACATCTCGTTGTCGAATGACACTTTCAAAGGATGATCCGGAGTCAATCCAAACATCCAGTATATCTTCTTCTTTACTGAAATGGGTTCCTCCGCAATGGGGGCATTTAAAACCTTCCGGCAACAACGCTTTCACGTCTTTTGAGAACCATGCGTTGGTGCCTTCTTTTTCAACGATTCCGATCACATGATCCATGGTTTGAGTATTCATAATGGTTTTCCCACAGTCTTCACAATAATAAGC
>CAYOFT010000071.1:0-8229 GCA_964403295.1 uncultured Thermotogaceae bacterium
ATTTTTGCAACGGAAAAGTCGTTCCCCAAATTAAAGTCACCAGCAGTAAGTAAAGGATGGGCTTCATCAAAAACCTCCAAGGACAATTTTGACTATATTAGCATAAAAACAATCAATAAATCCATTTGGCAACCGAATCCGCCGTACGTTTTATATTTTTGAGGCCGGTGTCTTTCATTTCCATATAAAGGGCGGAAAAAAGCAACTCAATCACAAACAGTTGGGCTATCTTCGCCCGGATGGCACCACTTTCAAAGGGTGTTTCCTTTGTGGGAGTGAGTAAAACACGGTCGGAAAATTTAGTTAACGGGGATCGCTCATATCCTGTGATGGCGATGACCTTTGCCCCTTGAACCTTTGCCTGTTGGGCAATATCTACTATTTCCAACGTGCTTCCACTTTGTGAGATGGCAATGAGAACATCCTCCCCATGCAACTGTGAGGCTAGCATAGCTTGCATGTGAGCATCTATGGTCCTCTGACAATTTAAACCCAATCGAATTAACTTGTAAAAAAAGTCTCCGGCTGTATTTCCGGAAGCCCCCATTCCGGAGATAAGAATCCTGTCGGCCTTTTTAATGTCATCCACACACATGGCCAATTCAGTTTCGGAGATGAATTGATTAGTGCTTTCGATGATTTCAATATTCCGCCTGGCCACATAATTCTTCAGAGCTCTCATATCTCCGTTGTTGACTGTAAACAGGTCATCCGTGTCTGTAATGGTTCTTTGAGTAACGGCAAGACTGATCTTGAAGGGATGGAATCCGGAAAAGCCCATCTTCTGACAAAACCTTACAATCGTTCCTTCACTCACTTTTAGTGTATCGGATAATTCCGTTATGGACATGTACACAACTTTTGAATAATCAGATAAAATGTATTCGGCTATCTTTTTTTCGGTTTTTGTAAAAGTATTTCTCTTACTCTCAACTTGCAAAAGTAAATTTCTTTCCTCCATTATTCCACCTCTTTTTTGAGATTTCCTTCTATATAATACTACATATCTTTAAATTTTATAACATTCAATAAACTATAAAAACTGAAGAAATTGGCATATAATCCTTTCTAATCAACTTTGAGAATATCTCAATAAAGATAATCGTATTTTGAGATTTTACTCAATAATATTATACTGGTATTGAAAATTACTCCGGGAGGAATCTTATGTATTCCATATTCAAAAATGCGTTAATCGTATCCTGTCAGGCAGAAGAAGATGAACCCCTTCACGGCTCTCATCATATGCAACGAATGGCTTTGGCAGCAGTTCAAAGCGGTGCTAAAGGGATTCGGGCCAATTCAGCCATAGATGTACAGGCAATAAAAAAGGTGGTTGATGTTCCCGTTATCGGACTCATCAAAGATCGCAATCCGGAATATAAAGCCTTTATCACAACCACCCCTCAGCAGATAAAGGCTTTGGTAGAAGCCGGGGCGGATTTAGTAGCAATAGACTCAACAAGGGTCACCAGGCCGGTTTCTTTGAAAACACTTTATGAGTATATTAAAAGTACATATCCCAAAACAGGCATCGTAGCAGATATCGCGGATATAAAAGACGTTAAAGAAATCATCAACTTAAAACCCGATTTTATTTCCACCACACTTTCCGGTTATACAGATTATTCAATCCACAGAGACAAACCGGACTTGGACCTTATAAATGAAATCAGGAAAATTACTCAAATCCCTGTGATTGCAGAAGGAAATTATAACGAACCTTATCAGATCAGACAAGCTATCCTGCGTGGTGCTTATACAGCCATTGTCGGCGGGGCCATCACAAGGCCTCAACAGATAACAAGACGCTTTGTTGAAGCCATATCGGATTTTCAGGATGAAATCACTTCCATAGGTATTGACATTGGTGCAACACGTACCAGGGGTTTGTTGACGGATAGATTCGGCACAGTTCTTGATACTGTTATTAAAGAAACACCAAAAGATGCAGATGAAATAATTCTCTCTGTTGCAAAGATGATCAAGCATTTTTTATCCGTTACAAAAAATATCACATCCGTGGGAATAGCCACTGCCGGGAGATGTGATGAAAAGAACGGAACGATTCTTTATGCCACTGATAATATTAAAAACTGGAGTGGACGGGAAATCGGCAAAGAGATTTATGAATTGACAGGTCTTTTCCCCATCATAAACAATGATGCCAACCTGGCTGCGTATGGTCAGTGGAAGATAAGCAAAGAGTCTTCAATGGCTTTAATGACAATCGGAACCGGGATCGGAGCCGGGATCGTTATTGATGGCAAGCTTATTAACGGTGCTTTTGGAGGTGGTGCAGAAGTCGGTCATATCATCCTGCCGGGAAACGAAAGAGTTTGCACTTGCTCAAAACGGGGCTGTATCGAAACGGTTGCATCGGCAAAGGTGCTGAAAGAACAAATCGATGTTCATCCTGAATCAGAACAGATAATTTTGGATGAATTTGTTAAAAATATCTCTTGGCTTATCGACACGATTCAAAGCATCGTTGAGGTCAACACCTTTTATTTAAGCGGAGCCATCTTACACTACAAAGAAACTTTTATAAAAGCAGTCAATAAAACATTGAAATCCCTGGATTCCAAGTACTTAGATAATTTTGTTCGAATTTCTGACCTTGGAGAGCTTGCAGGCACAATCGGTGCATCCCTTTACGCACTTGATCATGCCTACAAAAACTTCAAAAAACACAACGGTTATTTGGAGGAATTGGGATGACTTTTGATCTGGTTATTTTTGGTGGAGGTATTGCGGGAGTGCATTGTGCTCTGGCTGCCGGAAGACTCGGTAGAAAAGTTCTTTTGGTTGAACAAACCGGAACACTTGGCGGAATGGCTACCTCTGGACTTGTTAATCCTTTCATGCGATATTGGCTAAAAGAAACAAAATTAATAAAGGGGATTTTCTCGGAAGTTCTCAATCGTCTCGAAGCCTTGGGAGGACTTCACAAAAATACATTTGACTCTGAAATTATGAAAGTGGTTCTTCATAACTTGATAGAAAGTGAAGCGAATATTAAATGCCTATTTAACGCCGTGCCTATAGAGGTTCAGAAATCAGAAAAGCAAATTACCTCTGTAAAGATTATCACCAGCCTCTCAGAAATAATCAATTTAGAATCGGATTTCTGGGTCGACTCAACCGGAAATGGCTCGTTTGCCCATTTAAGCGGGGCAGAAACCTCTTCCGGTAATCTTGAGGGACAAAATCAAGCGCTCACAACAATGTTTGTTATTTCGGGAGTCGATTTTTCAAAAATCAGAGAAGCGGTAAGGAAAAACCCCGGAAATTTTCTCGCTTGGGTTAAACCTGAAATGAAGCTTATTTCCTGTGCCGGTTACTTTGAAGAAATTGAAAAAGCACGCAAAGAAGGCTTGGATTATCCCAATTCCTATTTTTTCTTTGTTCAACTTCCCGGAGAGGGCAGGGTAAGTGTTAATACCACTCACATCAGTGCAGTTGCAAGCGATTCCTTTCAAGTATCTCAAGCAATAAATATCGGAGTGAGTCAATGTTTAAGAGTTTTCTCCTTTGCAAAAAAATACATAAGCGGATTTGAAGGAGCTGTTTTAGAAAAGATTGCCCCTCAAATTGGTATACGGGAAAACAGAAGGGTTAAAGGTTTATATGAATTTAACGAATCGGATGTCAAAAAAGGGCAAAAACACACCGATGGCGTTGTGAAAGGCTGTTATGGCATTGATATTCATAAAAACTCCCCGGAATTGAATGAAGATGAATTGTCATTTATTCCAACATACAATGATTATTATGAGATCCCATTGAGGGCATTGCTGTCAAGGGATTATCACAATCTTTTTATGGCTGGAAGATGCCTTTCTTCTGATTTTGCAGGACAATCAGCTGCAAGAATCATGCCCACATGTGCAGGGATGGGGCAGGCTCTGGGTGTTTACTTAGGTCTCTATAACGGCACTTTTGAAAAACTGATACCCAAAGAATTGTTTAAAAAGCTGGAAGAAATTGCAATTTATGAGGGTTGATTCCAACACAATAAACGACAACAAATTGTCTTACAAAATAACTTTATGGAGAGTGATTTTATGAGGTTTTTGATCTTGTTTGTGATCTTTTCTTTGATTTGTTTTTCCGGACTTTCAAAACCACTTATAACAGGAGCATTCATCCAATTGGACAGTTTATCAAAGAATTATACACTGCAAGAATGGGAAAGGGAAATCGGCTATATGAGTGCTATCGGAATAGATACAATTTTGATTCAATATTCAAGATACGGAGAGACTTTCTATTTTCCCTCAAAATATGCCGTCAATGAAAAGTTACCCGATGAGAGCTTGCTGGAGCTTTCAATTCCCATCAACAAATCTACCGATGCGTTAAAGATTCAAATTCCCTGCACCAGTAGAGAATGGACGCTTATCTCGGAGGTCAGGATAATTTCTGAATCAAAAAACATTGCTCCGGACTCGTCCTATACATTTGATACACAGCCAAGCCCCAAGTACCCTGATAACGGGAAAATCGTTGACGGGAAAACACAATTCAGCTGGAGTAACATGGTCGGCTGGGATTATCCGGGAAAAACCGTAGAGATAGAGTTTAAATTTGAACATACCATCAAGATCGATAGCGTTTCGGTGGTTTTTCTGAAATCAAACATTTCAGCTGTTGAATTACCGGAAAACGGTTATAATGTCTACTTAAAAGAAGCTTCTCAATACACCGAAGCGTATAACGCTTCCTGGGAGGAGTTTGAACAAGATACAGAATCCGATCCGATAAAAAACATCTTGGCAGTTTCAGAAAAGAATGGAATAGGCGTTTTTATCGGTTTAGGCTTGAACCCGGAATTTTGGAGCGGTACTTTTGATGTCAATGAGCAAATTTCCGAGAACAAAAAGCTTATGACAGAATTGTATGGTTTGTACAAGGGATATGATTCTTTACATGGTTGGTATCTCCCTGAAGAACTGGAAGACCGTTCATTCAATACTGATGCCAGAAAAGAGGCTGTCGTTAAGTATTTAAAGGCCATTAAAACCTATTCAAAATTCTTGACAAAAAAACCTATCATCCTTTCACCTTATTTTGGTATGAATCCGGATGGTCAAAAATACGGAGAATGGTGGGATGAAATTCTCAGCCAAGTCAACGTTGATATCATCGCTATGCAGGATGGTGTGGGAACGCACAGAACCACCGTTAAAGAATCGACGGCTGTATACAAAGCCCTTGAACCGATAATGAAAAAACACGGTGTGGAATTTTGGGCGAATAATGAAGTGTTTGATCAAACACATGGTTGGCCTGTTGATACGGGAAGCTGGAAGGCAGAACCAGCAACGATTGAACGTTTAATCGATCAATTGAAAAGCATGAATCCCTATGTCTCAAAACATATTATTTTTGATTTCCCTCATTATATGAGCCCATCCAATGGAGGAAAATCAGAAGAATTGTATAATGGATATTTAAATTACATAAACGAAGAGGAGTGATCCTTAATGAAACGAGGAATAACTTTCATATTGTTGATGATTTTAGCAATAAGCCTGATGTTTTCAAAACAGGAAATTGTGTTTTGGTACGCATGGGGTGGTTACGAAGGGGATGCATTATTGGAGTTGGTGGATGAATTTAACGCACAAGATCACGATTTTGTCGTGAGACCTGTTTATGTCCCGATAGGTGGCGGAGAAAAAATTATGACAACTCTTGCCGGGAGTTCAACCCCGGATATTGCAACTGTCTGGGATTGGATGGTCGTACCGCTTGGATATAATGACGCTTTACTCCCTTTAAACGATTTGCTGATTTCAGCCGGGTTAGGCCCCGATGAATATCTTCCAAACATTTGGGATTATGGTGTTTATGAGGATGTTAAATATGGTGTTCCCACCACTTTAAACCTATATGCCTTTATGTGGAATAAGAACCTGTTCGAAGAATTTGGCTTTGATCCGGACACCCCCCCTGGGAACATCGAGGAACTGGATAAAATAAATGATGTATTACTAAAAAAAGACAGCAGGGGAAATATCAGAAGGTTGGGATTTTTACCGGTCATCAGCCATATTTATTTTTACGTGTTCGGGGGTCAGTTATGGGATAAAGAAACTTATGAAATCACCGCAAATCATCCCAAAAATGCTCAAGCAATGGAATGGGTTGCTGGCGTCTATCAACAATATGACCCTCAAAAGATCCGTGTATTTCAGGCTTCATGGGGAGATATAGCCAGTAAGTACAATCCCTTTTACAGAGAGCAATTGACAATGCAGGAAGCCGGTCAATGGGAGGTTCTGTTTGTTGACAAATTTGCCCCAGATGATTTTTCTTATGGTGTTTCAGCTTTTCCGGCACCTGAAGGAGGCAGAACAGATGTCGCTTATGTAAATGGCTCTTTCTGGGTTATTCCAAAGGCTTCCAAAAATTCGGATAAGGCATTTGAATTTTTAAGCTGGCTGATTGCTCCTGAACAAAGCGCACGCTTTTCAGCTGCGTTATTCAACATACCCCCTCTAAAGGAAGCCCTTGAAACGGAAGAATTTCAAAAAATCATCACACCGGAATTCAACGTATATCTGGAATTGTTAAGAGACGGGTTTGTTTATAATTTTCCAACTTTGCCCATTGGACAGTTTTATTTAAACGCATTGGGAAGCGCACTTGAAAAGGTTCAAACGGGAAAAGCAACAGCGCAGGAAGCCCTGGATGAGGTCCAAAGGAATGTTGAAAACGAATTAGAGAGGTACAAATAAGGCATGAAAAGAAAATTGGGCTCAAAGCGAAAAGAGGCATTAACCGGATTGCTTTTTATCTCGCCATGGCTAATAGGTATCAGTATCTTTACTGCCTATCCCATTGTCGCTTCTATGATATTCAGCTTTTCTTCCTATAATGGGATTTCTTCACCGGTGTGGATTGGTCTGCAGAATTTCCGGGATTTATTCAACGATGAGATCTTCCTGAAATCCATATACAATACCCTTTTTCTTGCAATTATAGGCATTCCGATTACTCAATTTCTAAGCATCATAACGGCGGTGCTTCTAAATATGGAAATAAAGGGTCAGAGTATTTTTCGAACTTTATTCTTTCTTCCCAGTATTGTTCCTGCCGTTGCCTCAGCTTTGCTATGGAAATGGATCCTTAATCCCGAATTCGGTCCGGTTAATCTTTTCCTTGAAAAACTTGGCATTCCCGGACCCGGGTGGCTTACTGATCCGCTTTGGTCAAAGCCATCATTAATCATTTTAAGCTGTTGGGGAATAGGCGGGGCCATGATCATCTATCTGGCAGGGCTGCAGAATATTCCAAAAAACCTTTATGAGGCAGCTGAGATAGACGGTGCGTCTAAGATTAAATCGTTTTTTAAAATCACACTCCCAATGCTGAAACCTGTCATCATCTTTAACCTTGTTATGGGAATCATCAGTTCTTTTCAGGTCTTCACAAACGTTTTCATTATGACAAACGGAGGTCCGGAAAACTCAACAGAGGTATATGCTTTGCAGATTTACAGAAATGCTTTTCAATATTACAAAATGGGATACGCCAGTGCCATGTCATGGATTTTACTGATAATAACGGCATTTTCAGTATTTTTAGTCTTTAAATTCTTTAAAAATTGGGGTTTTTACGGTGGGGATTTATGAAAAATAAACGTATGATAAAAAAAATATTCTGGTTTTGCATATTGGCTTTTTTGGGATTCATTTTTGCATTTCCGTTTTTTTGGATGACATCCACATCACTTAAAACCTATGACGAAATATTCATGTTTCCGCCTCCCATGTTACCCGAACAACCTCAATGGTCAAATTACGCCGACCTGATGACAGAGCTGCCCTTTTTGCAATACACATTGAACACGGTTTTCGTCACCGGCTTTACACTGTTGGGTTTTCTGATTTCATCCCCCATTATTGCGTTTGGTTTTTCCTACTTTAAATTTCCAGGAAAAAAGTGGTTGTTCAGACTACTGTTGGTAACCATGATGCTTCCTCCTCAGGTAACGATGATTCCCCAATTTGTTTTATTCAACAAACTGGGGTGGGTAGGTTCATTTAAACCCTTGATCATTCCAACTTTCTTTGGGGGTTCCTATGTCATTTTTTTACTTAAACAATTTTTTGACACGGTTCCAAGAGAATTTTCAGATGCAGCTAAAATCGACGGTGCCAGTTCCTGGAACATCTTTTCCAAAATATACCTTCCACTTTCAAAACCGGCAATCGCCAC
>CAYOFT010000072.1:0-8093 GCA_964403295.1 uncultured Thermotogaceae bacterium
ATTATTGGTCAGAATGCTTCTGCCATATTCGATGAAAAGATGAGCAGAGAAATTATGGAAAATGACAAGCGAATCTTAAAAGGAGAAACCGTTCAGTCGTATCATACCAATCTGGTCAATGGTTATTTACATACTTTTTCTACTATCAAAGTTCCCTTACGTGATGAAACGGGTGAAATAAACGGTATCTGTGGTATCTCCAGAGACATTACTGAAATGAAAAAAGCCGAAGATGCACTCCGGGCCAACTGGAATCTTCTTAACGCGATCATCAATGCCCTTCCGGGCCAACTGCTTGTAGTAGATTCTGACTTTAAAGTGATTCTTGCCAATGAAAGTCGTATTAATGCCGGATTATTTGAATATAATTCGTTAGAGCAAATACGTGGGGAAAAATGCCACAAAGTTTTTCAGAATCTTGACAAGCCCTGCCCCTGGTGTAAGATTGCCGATGTTATCAAATTCGGGAGATCTTATCAGGAAACAACCACACCGGAAGATCCCAGAGAAATTTGCGGAAGAAAGGCATTACAAATCATTGTCACCCCCTTGAAAAAAGCAGATGGTAAGATTTTTGGAGCTGTGGAATACGGATTGGACATTAGTGAATTAAGGAATGCCAAAAACAAAGCCGAGGCTGCCAATAAAGCCAAATCAGAATTTCTTGCAACCATGAGTCATGAATTAAGAACCCCGCTTAATGGGGTGATCGGTTTTAGTGAGATTTTAAAGGGAACCCAACTGGACGACAATCAAAGGGAATTTTTGGATATCGTTCTGCAATCTGCAAAGAATCTATTGGGGCTAATCTCCGACATTTTAGATTTCTCAAAGATTGAATCCCATAAATTTGATTTAATCTTAGAAAGAACCAATATTAGAAAGCTGGTCAACAGCACGATGGGAATTGTAGAATGTATTGCCCGTGAGAAAGGGCTTAAGCTAGTGAAAGATTTTGACAAACTCTCCCATGAAACGATCATCATTGACGGGTTAAGATTCAAACAGGTATTGCTGAATCTGCTGACTAATGCCATCAAATTCACTGAAAAAGGAGTAGTAACACTAACTGTGAAACAGCAATGGATTGATGAAGAAAAGAAGAAACTCAAAATGTATGTCTCGGTGAGTGATACCGGAATCGGCATTAAACAAGAACATCAGACGATTATCTTTGAAAGCTTCAGTCAGGCAGATATGTCCATTACCAGGAAATTTGGGGGGACCGGATTGGGACTGGCCATATCAAAACGGCTGCTGAAAAAAATGAACAGTGACCTTCATCTTAAAAGTACACCGGGTAAGGGGAGCGTTTTCTACTTTGATTTGGTACTGGATTATAATGATAAAGAAATTTCAGAAGACGATAAAGAAATTACAGTCGGTTCTTCTAGAAAAAAGGATTTTGACTCAACTCTCGCGGGAAAGAAGATCATGATTGTAGAAGATGATCCCATTAACATGAAACTGGCCAAAACGGCATTGTTAAGGTTTTCAAAAAAGCTGATTATCATAGAAGCCAAAAACGGAAATGAAGCACAGGCTCTTTTTAAAATACATCAACCGGACCTGATCTTTATGGACATCGTCATGCCGGACGTAGATGGTTACAAAGCAACAAGTTTAATCAGGCAAATAGATGAGCAAACACCTATTGTAGCCATGACGGCAAAAGCACTAAAAGAAGATAAAGAAATATCCCTCAATTCAGGCATGAATGATTTTATCAGCAAACCATTTTCCTTGGAACAACTAAAAGAGATGTTGAAAAAGTATTTGTAAATCACTTATCTGAATATATTTACTTTCAATGGTTCGGGAACAAAAATTTTTGAATGTCTTTCATGGAATAGGGTTTAGCAAGATAATCGTTCATTCCTGCTCGCTTACAATTTTCTTCTTCTCCCTTTAGAGCTTTAGCAGTTACAGCAACGATCGTTACTTCCTGATTAAACTTTCTGATCATATTGGTTACTGAGTAGCCATCAATGTCCGGTAATTGAATATCCATGAAGATCAGATCGGGATTTTCTGTAATGAACAGCTCCATTGCCTCATTACCGGTTTTGGCTTCAATTATTTCAATGCCGGGAACAGCACTTTGAATGGCGATTTTGGCATAACTTAGATTAATGAGGTTATCTTCTACCAACATGACCTTGTTTATGGCCGTTGAACGATCTGAAGCTTTACTTGTTACTGATGATTTTTCTTCATTTAAATCCATAGGAGTCATATTCATTATTTGTGTATCCCCAGAATAAGGCAGATTCAGTATAAAAGAAAAAACACTACCCTTACCTTCCGAGCTTTGGAGTGTTAAACGGCTGGCCATCTTCTTCAACAACCTGGTGGTGATGGCGAGTCCCAAGCCTGTACCACCAAATTTTCTCGTGGTTGAATAATCTTCTTGACTGAAAGCCTCGAAAATCTTCTTTTGATTTTCTATTTTTATGCCAATACCGGTATCTGATACAGTGAATTTGATTTCAACCTGCTTTTCTTGCTTGTGGAAAGTCATTTTTTCAACTTTCAACGAAACCTTTCCGTTTTTGGTGAATTTAATGGCATTGCTAAGCAAATTTAACAAGATTTGTTTTAATCTTACCGGGTCAACAAAGACATTATTCGGTAAATCAGGGGACATTTCTATATTGAAGTCGATCCCCTTTTGATTAACCTGATAATAAAAGACCCCGGTAGATTCCCGGATGAGCTCTTTTAAATCTGTTTTTTCAGGCACCAGTTCCAGTTTCCCCGCTTCTATTTTTGAAAAGTCAAGAATATCGTTGATAATATCCAATAGGGATTTGGCAGAATTCAAGACAATATTAATATATCTTTGCTGATCAGTGTTTAAAGGCGTTTCTTTTAAAACATCGCTAAAACCGATGATCCCGTTTAAAGGTGTTCTGATTTCATGGCTCATGTTGGCCAGGAAGTCGCTTTTTGCCATACTGGCTTGTTCAGCCTTGTTTTTCGCATCTCTCAATTCGGTGATATCCAGACTGTACTCAACCATTCCAATAATAGTTCCTTCCTGGTCAAAAACCGGAGATAGGACCACTTTCAATGCCTTTCCGCTTATCAGCTCTCTGGGGTCTTCAGGAGCAGTTGTTTCAAATACAGTTAACCCATTTTCAAGAACTTCTGGCATTCTGCACCAGGGGCAGGGACTTTCCCGGTCAAAAAAGACCTGGTAACATGGTTGCCCTATTAATTGTTTTGGGGATTCTCCCTGGACTTTCATTGTGGTAAATTTGGTCGTATTTGCCAGGATGATTTTGTGTTCTTTATCCACCACCATGAGCATCCCGGACAATGAATTAATGATGGCTTGTAATAGGGTTTCATTTTCCTTTAACTGCTTTAAAACCTTATTTCTTTCACGCATATCCCGCATGATGCCAACCGCATGCCATTGACCCTTTATCGATACTGCAGACAAAGATAATTCGATGGGGATTTCCTGATTCTCTTTATTGATCGCTTCCAATTCAACGATTTTTCCGATGGCGTTACCTTCTCCGGTTTTCCTAAAGTGTTCAAAAGCCTTGAAATGCTCTTTATGATATCGTTTAGGAGAAATCAGATAGTGCAGATTTTTCCCCATGACCTCATCTGCACTGTAATGAAGCATTTTTTCGGCAGCCGGGTTCCAGAAGGTAATCAGCCCATTCTGATCGATCATCACGAGGGGATCTCTCACTGAAGAGGTGATGGTCTTTAACTTTTTTTCGTTTTCTCTCAGCGTGTTTTCAAGAAGAATATCTTTGTCCGTTTTTTGGCGGTTCAGTTCAAATTGTTTCTTTTCAGTGATATCTGAAAAGATCATGGTAAAAAAATCTTTTTCTTCAGGAATGATTTCAACAAGTAACCATTTTGCACGTTTTGAATCATACCAAACTTTAGTTGCTAGAGTATCTGTAAGGGCAAGATTTGTGTAAAGCTCTTTAAAATCAGCCCATTCAACGACTTTTTTCAGCAGGGCATTCACTGACTGGTTTATCAGCGTCTCTTTTTGAGATCCCGATAACACTTCAAATGCATGATTGGCTTCTACAATGACATAATCCTGGACCTTGCCATTATTATTTAAGATTATTTTGTTCCTGACAAATGCTAAATGGGTTTGTTCAAATACTATGCGAAGCCAGTCTTGTGAGCCCAAAAAAAGTAAACCTCCTCTGAGGGTTCTCATGCTCTATTCTTATTAGATCGAAAATAACGTTGTTATATGCAACATGTTTTGATTTATTTTCAACAAAACAAAACTTGTCATTTATTATACACTATTGAAACACTCAAAACCCAAATCTCTTTCACTTCCACAAATCTGGTTTTCATCAAGGCCTTTTCCATGGGGAAGTTTAGTTCATCAATATCCTCAGCACCCGGAGTATGACAAAATACATGAAGTTCTTTTTTAGATAGGGGTTATTATCATACCCTTCTCCTTTTAATAAACATTTTAAAATGAGTGAACGTGTTTTGATTATACTGGGTTTCGTATAGAATTTTTGTTAACTTCTTATCCGCTTCTTAGGAGAAAAAACAGAAAACCCCAACATAACAAAGGCAATAATCAGTAACGGCAAATTCCCTAATGCGCCCGGAGCAGTTCCTGCTGTAGGAATGGGTTTTGCCAAAGGAAAATAAACCGTACGTACAAAATATTCAACAAACATCAGCAGGTACATTAGAGGAATCATAGCCCGATAACGCAAAGAAACGATGAGATAAATAATCCCAATAATCAGCTGAGACAAACCCCATAAACCAAACACACCGATAACAGCCGCTGTACCTGTCGTTGTAAAGGTATCAAGAGGTATCGTTGCAATCGACTGAGCACCCCCGTCCGCCGCAAATAAATGATGCTGACTGCGCCAAAGCGTAAGGGCTGTTAATGCGTAGAATACGTACAACGCAATCTTATAGCCCTTGTAATCGTTGTTCAGGTTTTTCGGAAAAATACGTTCAATGATTGTTTTCATGATTTCCCCTCTTTACACAAGTATCTGTTATGGACGTTTTGCGGAGCCCAAACAGAATTTTTCTCCGTGAAGAGCGAAGGAATAAGCTTGCCAAGTCATTGTAGACCGAAGCAATCGAAACATTAGAAACATGTGGGCCGGAGGTATTTGAGAACCCATCATAAGAGTACGTCTCTACCCTGTCTTCCCAGATAAGTGCCGTTTGGGTCCGTTTGTTCCCAAAAAGATGCTGCTTTGATGATTTCAGGATAAACAGGAATATTCCGGATTTCATCTTGTGTGAGCCAAGCAGCTTCTTGGATGTAGTTCTCATCTTCGCCTTTGCCATAAATGTTTTTGATGGATAAATCACCGCTGATGACCTCTCCCGGAACAAATAATTCAAGATGCAAAAGTCCTTTGCCGGTTTCATAAAACTCACGGATGTATCGGATTTCCTTGGATGTTTTTATGATTAAATTACTCTCTTCATAGGTTTCACGTTCAGCGGCATGAAAAATGCTTCCATCGCTATTTTCAACCGCTCCACCGGGTGGCACCCACCATGTTTCACCCGTTTGCGGATGCACGTGTTTGATCAGTAATAGGGATTGTTTGTCTTTTGAGAATATTATCGCTGCAGCCCTTACTCTGTATTGCATCTTCTTTTCTCCTTTATCCAAATAAATACCACCGAACAATTGTAACATAAATCAACAAGCGCGATACTGAAAGGTGATAAAGGAAAAAACAGTTATTCTTTTATTGATGGCTAAACGGTTTTTGTAAAAAAAGAAATTAATGCTATGGAGGGTAAGAATGAAGACAATAATTATCAGTGAATTAGATAACATTGTCCCAAAAGATGAAAGATTCCAAGAGACAACTTCAAAACACTAATACATTTAAAGTCTTAAAGACGAAAATCTCCCTTTTCATCCTTAAGAAAAGGCTCTACTTTCACCACAGCATCAAGATTGATTGGGCCATAGACGTGGGGATACTTTTCATCTAATTGATATAGATCTTCATATACAACTTTTGATTTTAATTTTTTTTCATCAATATATAAAAGCAAAACATCTTCTTCGTCTTTATAGAGTGTATTGGCCACTTTGCAGACTTGATCTTCATTAGAACAATGAATAAATCCCTCTTCTTCCAGAGATTTGTTTTTATAAAGTCCCAATTGCTTGGCTGATTGCCAATCCTGTTTTCTTATTATGTGTAATATCATAAAACCTCCCATTTTCTATCAATAAATATTTTTTCTATAATAAATAAAATAACCGCTGTCTTTTTCCCTCCATCTGATTTTATCACTTAAATTCGATACTCATCAAGATATGCATTTAACTTGCCCAAAAAAGCATCTACCAAAAAGGGATCAAACTGCGTCCCTTTGTTTTTTATCAGTTCACTTTTTGCAGTATGAAACAGTAATGCTTTTCGGTACGCTCTATCTGAAGTCATGGCATCAAAAGCATCAGCAATACCTATGATTCTTGAAAACAGCGGAATTTCTCTTTTATTCAATCCTTCCGGGTACCCACTTCCATCGTAACGTTCATGATGATGCAATACGGCTTCATAAATGTCTTCTGACAATTTCAATCCTCGGAGCATTTCACAGCCTTTTTTAGGATGTTCCTTTATTATGAAATATTCCGCCTGGGTTAATTTATCCTTTTTGTAAAGTATTTTTTCAGAAATGAAAACCTTTCCAATATCATGAAATAAAGCACTGTATAAAAGATTATTTTTATTGACTTGGGATAATAATAAAGCTTTAGCCATCATTGAGGAATATATGCCCACTCGTTCAGAATGCCCGGCGATGTCAGAAAAGATATCATCATTAAGGTTGAATTTTCCTTCATTTGCCAAGTATAGAGTCATTTTTTTTAAGCTTTCAGAGTATTCTTTTATCTTAAAGAAAGTAATTGTTTCAGGATAATAAAATGAATGTAATTTCCTGCTTTTCTCATTCAACATGGCATGATTTAATGAGAAAACGGTAGAACTGAATGTTTCTTTGTCCATTCCTTTAACTCCCCTCTAAGTATCATTTGCCTTAGCGTATAATGTGTACTTAACTACTTGTCAACGGCTATTTTTCACATTAGAATGTTACAATGACCTAAAATTAAGTAGTAAACTAAACAAAAAATCTCAATTAAGGAAGTTTTTGTTTGAATAACAAAAAGACTACTTTTTCATATTTTTTTCAGAGAAAGCCAGATGTTGACAATTAAGAGGTATTACATCGTCAACATCAAAAATCCCGAAAAAGCGGCATTACTTGGAGAAAGGGAGGGGTTGACATGTTTTTTCATCTCATTAATGGCATCACGATATTTGACAAAAAAGACGTAACTGGGTTTGGGTTTGTAAGTGAGTCCGACAAGATTGTATTTGTTAATGACACCTTTTACGGTTGTGGGTTTGTAAAGCAAATCCGTATACGGGTAGTAATAGCATCTGAAGACGGTCATCAGGGTCCATTTGGCCAGTTTGTAATATGACAGAAGCTCAAGCAATGTGTTAAAGCCTTTTTCCTCATTACCATGGATCAATTCTTTGATGGCATGGACCAGTAGCTTTTTTTGTTCATCACTCATGGCTTTTACGCCATCTCTGAATTTGGGTTTTTCAAATACAGACACCATGGATGAGCGGGTGGCCAGCTTAATGATGTTTTCAGTTGCAGTAGACAAATCTTCCAGGGCTTCTTTACTTAAACTTTTATGCGCCAGTTCAACCATCTGATTCATTCGGTGCTTTTTTCCCATCTTGATCATTTCCGGGTCTTGAAATCCTTCCGGGTACATGTTTAGAAAGATTTGTTCCGATTCTTTTAAGGCTTCTATGTTCATGTATTTTCCTCCAATAGGGACTCAAATGTTTTCGACATTTGAGTCCCTTTGTTTTAGTCTCTATACTTTTTTATCAGTTATATTATGCCAAGTTTTTACTGCAAAAAGCCAAAAGCAACCCCCCCCAACCCGATTTGACCGTGAAGTTTTGTTTCCTAAAAACATAACGACGGGTACTTATACATCCACTATTTTGAAAAAAGTATCACTCTATCCAACATGAGTTCTGTTGTAATGGGTC
>CAYOFT010000073.1:0-8046 GCA_964403295.1 uncultured Thermotogaceae bacterium
TAGTCAACACGTCACTGAGATTTACATAGGCTCTTCCACTGCTTCCGCCGGAAAATCCCGGAGATATCATAAACACATTAGAGCCGAGAGAAGAAATTCTTTCTGTGATGCTGGCAGTGGCTCCTTGACCGATGGAGACAACGGCAATCATGGCCGTCACCCCAATAATAATCCCCAGCATGGATAAAAATGTACGAAGTTTATTAGCAACTAAAGATCGAATGGATTCTATAAACAGCTCCATTATGATTTCCTTTCTATCTTTTCTATTTGCCCATCCAAGATATGAACAATGGTATTTCCCTGATGGATCATATCCGGATCATGCGTGACAACTATGATGGTTTTACCTGACTGATGAAGTTGTTTGAGAATTTTCAATATTTCCTCACTGCTTTGTGAATCTAAATTGCCCGTGGGTTCATCTGCCAGTACAACCGGCGGATCGTTGGCAAGGGCTCGGGCGATTGCCACACGTTGCTGCTGCCCTCCCGAAAGCTCATTAGGTCTGTGGTGAATTCTGTCCCCCAATCCCACTTGTTCCAAGAGCTCTTGCGCTCTGTTCATTCTCTTCCTTCTACTAACACCACTGTATATAAGAGGTAAAGCACCGTTTTCCTGTGCAGTCATTTTGGAAAGCAGGTTAAAACTTTGAAAGACAAAACCCAATTTTTTATTTCTAATAGCGGCCAATTGATTATCACTCATGTTGGAAGTATTTACCCCATCAATGAAGACCTCACCTTGTGTGGGTTTATCCAGACAACCTGTTATTTGTAAAAACGTGGATTTTCCGCTCCCGGAGGGTCCCATAACCACCATATAATCTCCTTCCTGAATATCTAAAGAAAAATTCTTCAGGGCATTAACACGAATATCCCCCATCTGATAGATCTTCCAGATATCCCTTAAGGATAAAACCGTAGACTCACCCATATTGTTCACTCTTTTGATTTGATTTTAATCGGGTCATGGACGGCCATCACCTCCACCCATTCCCGGGAAAGAGGGATTCAGATCTTTCATGGCTTCTCGAAGTCTGTCTTCATCCGATTGAATGATAACAACTTCACCTTCTTCAAGTCCATCTACAATTTCCACGTAATTTTCCGTGATTTCGCCGATTTGAATATAACGCTTTTCCCCAGGGGCTTGATCTTTTCTGTTGTTTTCATTTCCAACGTTTTCAGGTTTGACAAAACAGTAAGAACCGTTCTCATCTTCCTTTACAGCTAATACCGGGACAACAATGATATTGGTGCGTTCCATCAATAAAATATTTACCGAACAAGTCAACCCGGGAATAACCCCTTTATCCTTTGGAAGCTCGTTAAAAGAAAACTCGATGGGAATCACTACAATCCCGCTGGAACTTTGAGCGATTGGACTGATCTCCCGTACCTGTCCCTTGACTTTCAGGGCATCCAACGGTTCAAAGACAAATTGAACCTTTTGACCCACTTTCACCTTTTTAAGGTCTACCTCATCGATAGACGATTCAACATACATATTTTGATCCTCCACAATTGCACACATGACTGAATTAGGAGAAATTTGATCGCCTTCATGAATCGGAACTGCTTTTATAAAACCACTAACCGGTGATTTTATTACAGTATTCTTTAGATTTTCCTCAGCAATTTGGAGGGATAATTGTCTTTCTTCAACCGTTTTCGGAGCCCCCCCAAGGGAGTTTTCATAAGCTGTTTTCGCCTGGAGATAATTTAATTTGTATTGTGTACTATCAATAACGGCTATCGTGGCATCCTTTTCGATGGTTTGGTTCTCTTCAACGAACAGTTCTTCGATTTCACCGCTGATTTTGCCATATACAGATCTTTCCGGGGCATTGACGGTTCCCATTACTTCAAGAGAATCTCCGATATCAGTCCGAGTCACTGTGTATTCCATATTGATATTCGGTAAGGCTTTTTCTTGAGCTGCTTTTCGGTCTGCTCTTATTCTTAAAAATGTGAAAACCAAAGTAATCAAAACAATGATGATGAATAACCAGATAAAACCTTTAATCCTTTTCTTCATCCAAATATCCTCCAAGTGGTATCCCTGATTCCTGCATTAACGATAGCTGATGCAGATATAATTGATGAGAAGCTTGTAAAAAATCTAATCTGGATTGTTCCAATTCCAGTAATGTTAATTGTTTTTCTTCTAATGTTTCAAACCCCTGTTTGTATAGTTCTATTGATTTTTCTGCATCCTTTAAGCTGTTTTCATAGTCAAGCTCTTTCAACTGTAAATCAATCTTTGAAATGTCTATATCTAGCGATAGTTTGTTTAATTGTTTTTGAATCCGCTCTTTTTCTTCTTGCAGCTCAAGGCGTTTGATATCATAGGTATTCTCTCTTTTTAGAGCTGCTATTTCTCGCTCACCTCTATCAAAAATATCTAAAGATCCAGAAACCCCTATAGACCATTTGAAATCACCGGCTTGAAAACCAAGATTGGGTAAGCTAAAATCATCTGGTAAAAAATCAAGATCCGACCAATCAAAATCACCTATCTGAAGTTCAGTTGTATCCGAATCATCAAAATAATATTCCAAGTTAAAATTTATCGTGGGGTTGAAAACATAAGGCAAAAACCATAGTTTTTTCTCTGCCAATGCCTTCTCAACTTCCAACTCCAATGCCTGAACCTTTTTTGATGGATGACTTATAGGAAGTTCTAAATAGCCCGCATACATCTTTTGTATTACTATTTTAATTTGATCATAAAGAGAGTCCGCAGTTTGTGGGGTAAAAAGTATAATCTGTTCTAACATCTTTTCAGTATTCAACAATGCCTTCTGTGCTAAAAGCTTTTGTTGTTTAAAGGCATCTTTCTGATCTTTATCCGTTGCATTATCATATTGTACAGAATAGATTTCCATACGTTTTTGATTGATAGCTTCTAAGCCATTATAATACTTTTGGTTAAATACATCATTAACTAAATTAATGAACAAAGCCCATTCTTGTTGTTCTAAGGAGTATAAAGTTTTCAAATACTGGGCTTTGATTCCCAATTCTTCTGCCTGTTCCTCACTAATAAGTTTTCGACTGATATTCAGCCCAAAGCTGTTCATAGTAAAATCTGAATCTCCATCGGAATTAGAAGTATACTGAACAGGTAGAGACAAACCAACATTCGTTCCCAATACATGAAACAATTGAAAATCAGCACTCATATTCAAATTCGTTTGACTTGTCATTGTTTCTCCACTATCAGTTACCGTTTTCTCATAAGTTAAACCTGCAGGTTGAAGACTCAAGGATAGATAAGGAGCAAAGATATCTGAATATGAACTAACAGTTTGCTGGGCAGCAAGCACTTGAAGCTTAAGATTTTGATAAGCTGAGCTTTCTTCAAGTCTTTTGTTATATTCCAACATCAAACCGGAAGAAAAGATTGTGATAGTCAGCCCTATTAAAATGAAAAAAACGAAACACCGCTTATTGTTTCTTGTTATTTTAAGAAGCATAGGCTTCACTCGTTCTTTGATGCCTCTGATTCGACCTTCTCAAGATTTTTTCTTAAAGCCTCTTCCACATCTTGATCTGCCTTAATGACATAATTACTCAAAGTGGTCCAATAACTCTTTAATGTGGCATTAAATTGAGATAAGACGCTGAGATGGGATTTTTCCTGATTAAACAACTGTGTATCGGATACAAGTCCTTTTTCATGCCTGGTTTTTACGTCTTCCAAATCATCGTTAGAAAGGGTCAAGCGTTCTTCCAATGTTTCCATTTGCTTCTTGAGAAAATACAAAGAGTCTTCAAGGTCCCGCTTCTGATTCAGGGCGTTTTCTTTGGCAAGACTCAGATCAATTTCTTTTTGTTTCAAAGAAATATTGGCAATTTTCTTATCGTAATTTGAGGCATTCAGTGAAAGATTATCAATATCAAATTCAGCCATTTCCATATTGTATTCGCTGATCTGAACTGTTTTCGAATCGTCGAGCCATTCATCATCTGTAATAAGGTATTGATTGTAATCGGGTACAAAAATATCAATGGGCTCCCATTCCATTCCCAAATCCTCTTTGTAATTCTTCAAAGCCATTTCAAGGTCTCCCTGTTTTTGTTCCAAATCAGTTTTTGCATCTCGCAGTGTGATAGATGCATTCTGAAGGGCGTTTGAAGATATAAGCCCTTTATCAAACAGATTTTGACTGTCCTGATAATCCAAATTGGCAATCTTAAGAGAAATATCACTGATGGCATGATTAATCTTTTGTGTTTTCACTTCAAAGATATGATTTAAAATTTCAGAATAAAAGGAAGAAAGATTCCCTTGGGTTTGATTTTCACCATTCAAACGGCTTATTTCAGCTGCAATTTCCGATTTTCTGTTAATGGCTTCAATCATGGCCTTATCATAATCCAGTTGATTTTTTTCAAGGTTTAATTCATAGATACGATAATTCGTGTTCACTTGTTTAGCGGTATCAATGATATTCTTTGGGGATTGTCCAAACATCATTAAGCAAGTTGTCAATACAGCGATAAAGATAATAAATTTCTTCATTTTAAACCTCCATTATTTCTTTTTTTTATAACAAAACTTTTGGATTTGATCCAAAAACTCCCCCTTTTCCTCACTCTACTTAACGCATTGTGAAGAAAGCGTGAAGTTGAATACTCCTTAGTTTAAGGCCAAAGGTTTAAGCCATTCCTTGATGACCTGCACAACTTCATCCGGTCTTTCCTCATGGGGAACATGACCCGTTTTATCAAGTAGGACTACAGTTATATTGGAATTAACTTCAATCTGTGACAAAACCTCATCCTGAGGAACAATCTTATCTTCAGTTCCAAAGAT
Organism: uncultured Thermotogaceae bacterium; assembly: GCA_964403295.1. Taxonomy (GTDB): domain Bacteria; phylum Thermotogota; class Thermotogae; order MWEM01; family MWEM01; genus JASUTC01. Next base: position 4,825 of record CAYOFT010000073.1, read on the forward strand.
AACCAAAACGGGAATATCCACATCAACCAAAGTAGGTAACATGTTGAAATCTCCCTGATTAAGTGTAAATTCAATCAAGGCTTTCTCCCAATCATCAATTTGGGTGAATTTTTTGTACTCCATCCTGATTTCATCCGTTATTTTCAAAGGATCGTACCAGGATTCATCCAAGCCACCTTCAAGGGTTCTTGCCAACAGATTCTTGAACAAAGAAACGGTGCCTCTGATTAAAGGGTTTGAAAAGGTTTTTGCAAAGGGATTTTCATCCAATTTGTGAAAAAGTGCCGGAGAGATTAAAATCAATCCCTTAACGTTGTTGGGGTAGTGCAGATAATAATCGAGGGCGATAGGTGTTCCTGCCGAATGACCCACAAGGATTAACTCTCCTTGATTCATACCGATAGATGTCATCAGTTCATTTGCGATTTGAGATTGATTGTAGAAATTATAAAAATTAAATTCATAATCGTCAACATCGACAATACGTTCCGTTAAACCAAACGCAGGTCTGTCATAAGCTACCAAGGTAAAATCGTTGACAAAGGCATCTTTGATGAAATTCCAGGTAAATGTACTGGAACCAAATCCATGAAACATCAACATAACATTATCTGCATCACCTTCCAGTTTGTAATGGATGTCAATTCCATACAATTTCATAAAACGAGAGTCTTCATCAGCCAAATCAAAAGGTGAAAGGGCAAAGGAAATACTGAAATAACACAACAAAATCACAACGAAAATTTTAACTTTATCTTCTTTCATAGATGCCTCCCTTTTTCAATTATCTTTTCTTCCGAAAAAATACCATCGCTAAACCGGAAATAATCGCAAGAATAAAAATGAATATATATGAACCAATGACTGATAATATTTTTTTAATACCTCTCATTATTTTCATCAAAGACACTTCCCAATTCTCCTGTCAAGAGATTAATGAAAAATTAAACAGGGTTGAAAAACCCGTATTATCACTATTTTAACACAAAAAAATTGTATTTGAGAATCAAAAACACTTCAAATTTTTGAAAAGCCAGAGAATTTCTATGCTATAATTCCCATGAATAACAGACAATTTTCTTACAGGAGGTAATATTAAATGATTAGAGTGCTACAGTGGGGACTGGGAGCCATGGGTTCAGGAATTGCAAAGAACCTTTCAACAAAAGAAGGAATAGAAATAGTCGGAGCCGTTGACAGAGACGAACAACTGGTGGGAAAAGATCTTGGTGAATTTCTTGGTGTCGAAGAAATGGGAATCGAAATCAGCAATGACATTGACCAGGTTATTGAAGAGACTTATCCGGATTTAGCGGTTATTGCCACCCATTCATTTGTGGATGTGGTTTTTGATCACATCATGAAATGCGTTGAAAACAAAATTAACGTCGTTACAATTGCGGAAGAAATGGCCTATCCATTTGACAGTAACCCGGAACAGGCAGAAATTATCGATAAAATGGCACGAAAGAACGGGGTTACCGTTTTGGGAACGGGTGTCAACCCCGGATTTGTTCTGGACCAGTTGATACTCAATATGACAGGTGCTTGTTTAAAAGTCGACAAAATTAAGGCTCAACGAGTGAATGACTTATCACCATTCGGTAAAACAGTTATGGAAACACAAGGTGTAGGCACTACCGTTGAACAGTTCAATAAAGGCATTGAAGAAGGCACCATCGTGGGACACATTGGTTTCCAGCAATCCATTCAAATGATCGCCGATTACATGGGATGGCCAATAGACAGAATCGAAGAGGAAAGAGAACCTATCGTTTCAAAAACAAAAAGAGAAACAACTGTTGTGAAAGTAGAGCCAGGAATGGTTGCCGGTTGCCGTCATATAGGTAGAGGTTATTGTGGTGATGAATTATTAATTGAACTCATCCACCCCCAACAAATTCATCCGGAAGTGGAAGATGTGGATACAGGCGACTATATCTGGATCTCTGGAGACCCGGATATTTCATTGTCCATCAAGCCAGAAATACCTGGTGGAAAAGGAACAATGGCTCTAGCCAGCAATATGATCCCCATCGTTTACGAATGGGATGCAGGTTTATACACCATGGCAGACCTTCCCATACCGGTATGTCTCACTGACAGAATGTAAAGAGGTGTTTTAAAGATGTCTGAAAAGGCGTATAAGGGACAATGGGTAAAAATACATCATATTATTTTGGAACCATCTCAGAGAGCTCCCGGAGTTCCGGAAGATACTCAAAAATGTCCGCTTGAAATGTGGTTAAACGGTTTTTTAGACCAGGAAGAAGCTTCGCTGGGCGAACAAGTTGCCATAAAAACCGTAATAGGAAGAATTGTGAAAGGTAAACTGACTGAAATTGAACCTAAATATGACCATTCATTTGGAAAACCGATCATGGAATTGTTAACCATCGGACCTAAAATCAGGGAATTCATTGAAAAAGGTGATTCAGATGAAAAATAATTCTTACTCAAGTGTCATGGCAAGAAAAAACGAAATTATGAAAAAGGCAGTAGGTATCGATTATTCAAAATATGAAATTGAAGGAATCGCCTTTGATTATGAAAAGATGATGGATGAAGTAGGCTATTCTCTTGAAGAGGTTACAAAAATACAATCTGAGACTTCTGTTGGCAACACTCCTTTGGTTGAATTAAAACAAATCAACAAACTGGTAAAAATCATTTCTCCCAAAGGAAAAGGGGCAAGAATTTTTCTGAAAGATGAAGGGGCCAACCCTTCAGGCAGTTTCAAAGACAGACGAGCAGCTGTCAGTGTTTATGAAGCTCAAAAAAGAGGATACAAAGGTGTTATCGCAGCCACCTCAGGCAATTACGGAGCAGCTGTGGCTTCCCAAGCCGCTAAAAGGGGCCTGAAATGTATCATCGTTCAGGAAACCTTTGACAGCAGGGGAAAAGGCCAACCGGAAATCGTTGAAAAAGCAAGGGCATGCGAAGCTTACGGTGCGGAAGTTATACAGCTCAGTGTGGGACCGGAATTGTTCTATTATTTCCTCTTATTACTTGAAGAAACCGGTTATTTTAACGCTTCCCTCTACACACCATTTGGCATTGCTGGCGTTGAAACATTGGGAAGTGAATTAAATCAACAGATGATTGAAAAAACCGGAAAAACTCCCGATTATGTGGTGGTCACAAACGCTGGAGGCGGTAATCTAACGGGAACTACAAGAGGTTTGCAGAAAACGGGTGCTGTCGACACAAAAATCATCGCAG
>CAYOFT010000074.1:0-8017 GCA_964403295.1 uncultured Thermotogaceae bacterium
ATGAAACAGAAGCTGAAATACTATTTGGCCAAATCATTGATACAGAGCTAGATAAAGTCAGATTTTTGGAATTTCTTCAGGAAAAAGGTGTTAAGTATCCATTCATCACACTCGGACGATCAGGGTGTATGACACTTATTAATGGAAAACCAGAGACATTCCAGGGTATCGCTGTTAGTTCCGTTGATACAACCGCAGCAGGAGATGTTTTCTCTGGGGCATTGTGTGCCAAATTGGCTCAAAATTCCACACTGGAAGATTCCATCAGATATGCCAATGCAGCCGCCGCTCTCAGCACCACAAAAAATGGTGCACAAACATCTATACCGTCAACTGAAGAGGTGGATTCATTTGTCAGCAACTGTTGAAAACAAGATCAAAACGGTTCTGAAACTTGAACAAATCAAAAAAAGCTTTGGCGGCGTCAGGGCGTTAAAAGGTGTCGATTTCCAACTTAAAGAAGGAGAAGTTCACGCTCTGTTGGGTGAAAACGGTGCTGGCAAGTCCACACTGATTAAAATACTCACAGGGGTCTATCAAATGGACTCGGGAAACATTATTATCAAAGGCAACCCGGTTAAAGTTGAAAATCCCATATCAGCAAGATACAAGGGTATTGCTGCCATTTACCAGGAGTTAAGCCTTGTTGAATCGCTCACAGTCGCTCAGAATATCTTCCTGGGCCACGAACCGGTGAAAAACGTCTTTGGTCAGATCGATTTCAAGCAAATTCTTGAAGAATCAATGAATTACCTGAAAACCTTTGGAATCGATATTAACCCGCAGGCAATGGTCAGTGAACTGGGAATGGGTGAAAAACGAATACTGGAAATCGTGAAAGCTCTGTCCATCAATGCAAACATTTTGGTTTTAGACGAACCAACAACCGGAATGAGTTCTGCTGAAATCGAAAAACTCTTTGCCATCATGGATGATATGAAAACCAAACAAGTAAACATGATTTACATTACTCACTATTTGGATGAAGTCTTTCGAATCTGTGATCGGGCCAGTGTTTTCAGAGACGGTGAAAACTCAGGAACCTTTGAAATAGAAACAACCGATTCAAAAACCCTTATCAAAGCCATGTTGGGAAAAGAACTCGCAGATGAGTTTCCAAAAAGAACAACCCGCCCAACAGAAGAAACACTGCTTGAGATCAAAAATTTCAAAACTTCAAGAATGAAAGAACCGGTTTCTTTTCATCTGAAAAAGGGCGAAATTTTAGGGATAACGGGCATTATCGGAGCAGGTAAAAGCGAATTGGCATTGGGACTTTTTGGCTCAGATAAAGGTGAATCAGGACATATACGGCTCAACGGCAAAGAAATTTCACTTAGAACACCAGAAGATGCTCATAATAATGGCTTCGCATTAATACCTGAAGACCGAAAAGAACAAGGTTTGTTTCTAGACCTTTCAGTAGAACACAATATAACCGTCACAAACATTGACAAAGTCATTAAAAACACATTCGTTTCCATGAAAAACAAACAAAAAATGGCTTATGAAACAGCTGAGAAACTGAAAGTCAAACCCCTAAATGTCAAAGCTGCCGCTCATAACCTCTCAGGAGGTAATCAACAGAAAGTAGTCGTAGGTAAATGGCTTTCAGGAGACCCAAAAATCATCCTGATGGATGAACCCACCAGAGGAATCGATGTGGGCGCAAAAACGGAAATTTATAAACTCATTCAAAAATTAGCAGCCGGTGGCGTTGGGGTGATTATCTTTTCAGCTGAATTCAAAGAAATAAACGGAATTTGTGACAGAATTCTAATTTTAAGAAAAGGACAGATCATTGAAGAGTTTACAAAAGAACAATCAACAACTGAAAAAATTCTATCTGTCGCGTTAGGAGGAGATCAATGAAAAACCAGACCAAGCAAATGCAACTCGATTCAAATGATCATATTGCCAAAATTAAACGATTACTCAAAGGAGAATTAGGACTTTTACTCATTTTAGTTGTACTCGTGATTACCTTTATGATCTTGTCTCCTTATTTCTTTACATCCCGAAACCTTCTAAACATAACGCGACAAGTATCCATCACCTTAATCGTAGCAATCGGAATGACCTTCGTGATCTTAACCGGTGAAATCGACTTATCGGTAGGATCTTTGGCTGCTCTTTCGGGTGTCGCAACTGCAGCTGCATTAAGTGCTTCAGGATCCATTTTCTTAGCTATCCTAACCGGTTTAGGCATGGGATTTTTGATGGGTTCGATCAACGGATTGCTAACCGTTTACGGAAAAGTACAATCGTTTATTGTTACTCTGGCTATGCTGGGGATTGCGCGTGGAATAGGATTGGTTTGGACCGGAGGTAAACCCATATCCGGACTACCCATGGCATTTGGCAAACTGGGTGCGGGTTATATTGGCCCAATTCCCTTTTCAACCGTTATCGCAGTGGGTGTATTTATCATCGCATTCTATTTTATGAACAGGACAAAGCACGGCATCTACATGCGATCTATCGGTGCCAATACCCAGGCAGCAGAATTATCAGCGATTCCCGTGAAAAAGTACCGGGTCATCGCCTTCATGATATCCGGAATATTAAGTGGTCTGGGGGGTATTTTGATCACTTCACGATTGCTCTCAGCCCAACCAACAGCTGCCGAAGGCATGGAACTCAACGTCATAGCCGCTGTTATCCTTGGAGGCGCTTCACTTTCCGGCGGTATAGGAACTGTATTGGGAACATTACTTGGAGCGATGGTCATTGGTGTCATAGATAACGGAATGAACTTGATTGGTGTTTCAGCATTTTTTCAACAAATCGTAAAAGGAATTATCATCTTAATAGCCGTAATGGCAAAAAGGGGAGAATAGCCCCGAAAACAGGAGGGAGAAACTATGAAGAAGTTTGTTGTATTATTGTTAGTCGTATTGATGGCAGGAATGGTATTTTCAGCTAACAAGGTAATCGGTTTTGCTGTGTCCACACTGGCAAATCCTTTCTTTGTAACCATGAAAGAAGGTGGAGAAGCAAAGGCTGCAGAACTTGGTATTGAAATGATCACCTTGGATGCCCAGGATTCTTCCGAAAAGCAGTTTTCACAGATCCAAGACCTTATCACCAGAAATGTAGATGTACTCATCGTCAATCCAACCGACTCAGACGCTGTTGTACCAGCTGTTATGGAAGCAATTATGATGGGTATTCCAGTTATCACCGTTACAAGACCGGCAAATGGCGTTGAAGTAGCACAGCATCTGGATATTGACAACAAAGAAGCCGGACAACTGGCAGGAGAAGCACTGGTTGAAGCATTAAACGGAAAAGGAAAAGTAGCTATTCTCGAAGGAATCCCAGGCGCACCATCTGCCAATGACAGACAAGCCGGTTTCCTTGAAGTGATCGATAAATATGACGGAATAGAAGTCGTAACAAGCTTAACCGCAAATTACGCAAGAGAAGAAGCAGCCAGAGTTATGGAAGATGTCCTTCAAGGCAATCCGGAATTAGATGCCGTTTATGCACACAATGATGAAATGGCATTGGGAGCAGTTAGAGCCATTATTTCAGCAGGCAGAATGGATGAAATCAAAGTGTTTGGTATTGACGCTGTCAACGATGCACTTGAAGCCATTAAAAAAGGAGAAATGGTTGCAACGGTCAAGCAACAACCAGATCTCCAGATGGCTATGGCAGTAGAAGCTGCGAACGATCTCATGGAAGGAAAAGCAGTAGAAGAATTAGTTATCGTTCCTCTTCAACTTATTACCATAGAAATTTTACAATAAAACTGTCTAAAGAAATATATCATAAAACCCCTTCATTTTGAAGGGGTTTTTATATTCCCATTAACAATCGTTTGATTTTTACTGGAAGGAGCTCAATTAACTTAATGGCATAATAAGAAAGAAACATTCCAATTGCGGAAAGAACAAAAAAAGCAGGAATTGGATTAAACTCTATATGTGTTAATTGCGTCAGTAAAACAAATAGAAACCATTGATATGGCAGATGGACAAAAAAAGGTATGATTGAAAATCTTCCCATACTCCCAGTAAAGGTTATGAAAAAAGTATCTCTATCAAACTTCTTAATTAATCCCCTAACAACCATGTCGTAAACATGGATCATCAAAACGGAATTGATCAAAGTCAAGAAAGTAAATTGATCCAATAAATAATAACCATTCCATTTTTCCCCAAGGATAAAAATTTCCATGACAGCTAAGACATAAACCACAGCGATTAGAAGATACATCCAATTCGATTGGATTTTTGCAACGGGTCTTTTTTTTGCTGCTGCCCGATAATAACCCCAAAACAACGGTATAGACCAAACGACTGGATTTGCATAAATGAAAAGACCCAAATGTTTTAGACTATCGGGATTTCCTGATCCATTCCACAAATAAATAGAGATCACCAGAAAAAAAGTACTTTGTAGAATTGAAAACAAGATCAGGTAAATCTTCAAAGCCTTTAAAGAAATATTTTTAAAAAAGTATAAGAAAAACATCGAAACAATAAAAATAAATATAAAATAATATTGCCACGAACCGGAGAAAGAAAATAAAAAACTCAAATACCGAAACGTAAATGGCTTATCAATAAAAATTCCTTTGGCATTGTTAACGATATTGTATTCAGCCCCCAAGAGCTGAAATGAAAGCCAAGCAAAAGTTGACCAGAGACAGTAAGTTACGAATAAAGAACGGGCTCTTTGTTTTAACTTTTTCGCACTGCTTCGCATACGTTTTAGGCCTTGTCCGTAACCGTAAAAATAAAAAAAGCAAAACACACACGGAGAAAGAATTTTACTAAAAAAGCTAAAAAACAGTTTCTCTTCTACAGAAGTCATATAACCTGTTACAATAAGAAATGAATGGCCAATAATCACACAAGAAATCAAAAAACCTTTCATCACATCAAAATAAAGGAGTTTATTTCTTTTTTCCATCACCTGTTCTCCCAATAATTATATTTTCTTATTTTATCACAAAAATGTTATGATTATTATAATTCAAGGCTGTTAAAGAGGTGGAACCATGAAAATAGGAGAATTCGCCCAAAAATTCAATATCAACAAAGAGACCGTTCGTTTTTACACGGACAAATTACTTCTAAATCCAATCAAAACAAGAACCCATTATGAATACAGTGATAAATGCATCGAAGACATGACCACCATATTGAGACTGAAAGACATGGGCTTCACATTACAGGAAATCGCCAAATACTTATCCTTTTTTAGGAATTCAACCAAAAGAACCCTGTTTATGAGAGACGAACTGTTCCAATTCTTTGATCAAAAAATCCAAGATATGGATGAACAGATTGAAGAACTCATACAGGCAAAAGAAGAACTCATCAACAGACGGGATGAAATTAAAGAAAAATATGAAATTGTGCAACAAAAACAAGAAAAAACGGGACTTCCGCTTAACACCTTAAATACATTGGCTTGTCCCATATGTTCCAAACCACTTTCCATTGACAACGGTGAAATTCATCGAAATGAGATTCTTAGCGGAACCCTTCAATGTGAGTGTGGATATAGGGCAGAAATCAAAGAAGGAATTATTGTATTTGATGGGGTCGTGTACGAAAATCCAATATACGATCAACTCATCCTGCTGAAAGGAGATGAAGTATCTCCACCTGAGTATTCAAGCTTAGTTTCGGGTGCCAACAATTGGGTACAAGAACAGCTATCAAAAGAAAACCTTCAGGGAAAAATCATATTCGACTACATGACACAAGGTGGTGTCAGAGACAATCAAATATTGGAAAAACTAATGGAAAAAGGCGAACAATTTTTATACATCGCAATGGACTTGCATTTTGATCAAGTGTTGAACTTCAAACGCATCCTCTCCATGCAGGAAAAAAGACCTAAAGTTATTTATTTAGCAGGTTCCTACGAAAACGCACCAATAAAAAAGGGAACTTGCGATTACGTCACTTCGTTTCTGGGATTACAAACCTATAGTATCAGCCAAAATCAATTCCCCATCAAAGGCATCTTGGATTTTCTCAAACCAGAAGGAAAATGGCTGGAAACCTTCGCCTGTGTATCGGACCCCAAAATGGTTAATGAAAAATTTAAAAATCAAAGAAACACACTCTACTGTAAGTACATTAAAGAAAAGCTTTCAGATCAAATGCAAATAAGCTTTGTCAGTGCCGGGGAAACCAGCGAAAAAGGAGAGCTATCCTTTTACCTAAAAGAGGATGCACAACTGGCATTCTTTTCATTTATTGGACAAAAGAAACATTAACCAAATAAATATATTCCACATTAAAATAATTCTGATTATAAGATGCTATAACAAACCGTCCAAAGAGATATATGATCCAACAAATCAATAAGAAATTTCAATTGAGAGTGCCAATAAAAAACCATGCCTTTAATATAGAATCGAACCATGAGCATACCTGTGCTATAATTATCAATCAAAACATATTTAAAAATAAAATATCAAAATGGGGTGGAAACATGCAAAACAAAAGATACACTCTATTCTTTGTACTTTTTACGCTATTTTGCCTGGTTTCCTGCAAAGCAGATTTTTCCATTGATCCTACTCTCTTAGATGATTTCATAGAACACCTCTCGGTACCGGCAGATTATACGGTAATAGATCCGGTTTATTGCTCACCCACAGGCAGTAATGCCCAGGGAGATGGAACTTTAAACAACCCCTATCAAACGATCAATTTTGCCCTTTCTCAGTGCGATGGTGGAGAAACTATCATGCTCTTTGAAGGAACCTACCTTGAAGAAGTGAAAATTAACTTACCAAACATCACCATCAGACCAGTGGATATTCACAAAGATCATGTCATCATCCAAAATTCTTTGGATAATGAAAATGACAGTTTCGCCATTTGGATTTATGTTAACGCTTCCGGATGCCGCTTACAACACCTGGAAATCATGGGTGGGTATTATTACGGAATAAAAATAGAAACCAAATGGGATTGGGGAATAGAAAATGATCGCACCGGTGCTTCCAATATCATCATCGAAGATTGCATCATCCACGATACGGGACGCGACTGCATCAAAATTACTCCAAACTGCAACCAAATCACCATTCGAAGATGTGAAATATACAATTCCGGTGTGGGCCCAGCAAACATCAACGCACAAAATGCTGAAGGAATCGATAATGTTAACGGAGATCAAATGCTTGTTCAAGACTGTTATATTCATGATATAGCCACAACAGGAATCTATTTCAAAGGTGGCGCTCAGAACTGCATTGTAGAAAGAACAATCATAAAAAACACCGGACACTCAGGAATACTGATTGGCTTTGACACCAGTCCCGAATACTTTGATCTGGAAGTAAACCCCAACTATTATGAAGCTATCAACGGCATTGTAAGAAACAACGTTATCAAAAATACAACTTACACCGGCATTGGCCTTTACGCTTCAAAAAATGCTAAAGTCTATAACAACACAATCATCAACACAGCAAAAGAAGGGATGAGCCCAATTTGCTTTGGACTCACATTCCAGGATTGGGATCCTGTTGCCAAACGCCCTGCAAACACCAATCCGGAAATCATCAACAACCTTGTCTATCAGGAGAACATTGACAGCCCCATGATTTTTATTCGATACGCGGACGAATTGGGAGGCATGAGCAGCTTGGAAGGTCCTGTTACAATGGATCATAATTGTTATTTCACTAATGGAACCCTATATTTTGAAGATAGACGTCCAGATTCGCAATTATATACTCAATCATTCACCGTTTGGCAAAACCACTTAAACAATGACAAAAACAGCATCATCAATAATCCACTACTAATCAACACCTATCAACTAGACACAAATAGCCCCTGCATCAACAATGGCCAAGAACTGGCATTAATTACATACGATATAGAAGACAAAAAAAGAACAAAACCCTACGACATCGGAGCATACCAAACCCCATAAAAATAACATATACAGAGGGCGACAGGTCCGATGATTAAGGATTTTGCCTTTTATAATACAGAGGGGGACAGGAGCCTTGATTAAGGAATTTGCTTTT
>CAYOFT010000075.1:0-7986 GCA_964403295.1 uncultured Thermotogaceae bacterium
TTAATAGTGCTTTTCAAAAACCGGAATGGAACTTTCATGTAAAGTATCAATTCCTAATTTCAGTCTTAAATTGTTGTTATAATCAACTGCCGATGAATAACTATCGATAGCTTCAATAATCATCATCGTTACAAACCCTAAGGCTCCTGTAGAACCAACAAGAATGTCATTATAAGAAGTTTTGTCAGTATTTGGATCTGTTGTTTGTGAGAATCCGTACCATGTCATACCGGCAAATATCGCTCTTGTTCCAAGAAAAAAGAAGCCTGCTGCTATCTTACGACTGTAAAAATGGCCTGTTCCTGGAAAAACAAGACTTAATGAAGTTGCTAATAAAGGGTTCCTTCTTTGATCGTTATATGAAACCATTCTTCTTCTTGCTTCCAATTCAGGGTCTAATAATCCGCTTACAAAAGGGGATGGATCATAATGAACAACAGGATAAGGATTGATGGGTGATACAGCAACCGGTTCAGGAACTGAAGTACTTTGAACAGGTTGATAGGCATATGGAAGTCCGTTCACCTGTTCTTTTAGTTCTACAGGGCTATCCTGTCGGCTGGAATAATCAATTGAAGCTATCATATCTTTTTCAATTTCTAAAATGATACCGTTGAGATCTTTCAATCTAACAGTGTCAGATTCTATATTGACTATGATCCCCTCGATTGAATCACCGTTTTTTAAAGTGATTGTCTCTGCCAGTGATGTAGACAAAAACAATGAAATAATTAATAACGAAAAGATAATCTTTTTTATTGTCATGCTGAATCACCACCCGAATGAGTAATAATAGGGTGAAAAGCTACCGTATGAATAAGTGTGATAATAAGGGTAATAAGTATAGGTGGGGATACTGTAAGAATATTGGTAATTTACTCGCCATCCGTAAGTTGCTGTTGTTACAGGAATGTATCTGGGGACATAATGAGTTGTATATCGCACAATAGGCGTGTAAGTACTATAAGCTGATGGATAGTTGAGATATCCATAACCATATCCGTAATATGGCTGTTGATAGCTGTAATGGGGATAAGTCGGTAGTTTGTAATAAGGAGAACTCAACGAAGGAAGAACCTGATTTCCCAGATAGTAGCCTGCGCCAAATGCGCTTAAAACTAAACTTATTAAAAGCAATAACAACAGAATTTTCTTCATAGTTACTCCCCCTTGAGTTATTTATTTTAAAAACAGTTACATTATACACTTTTTAATGACATTTTATGTTACAGATTTTCCTTATTCAAGGCCAACGGTTGTTTCCAGAAGATAGGGAGATGAAGCTTATGATATAATTTTATGGTCAAAAGAAAAAACCAAATTGAAAGGGGACTATAAGTGAGCAATTATGAATTAATGATTCAATTATTTGAAGAAGTAAAAGAAAGTCTTTCACCACAGGATTTGCAATATGTTTTAGAACTTATTCAAGAATACGATACTTGTAGAGGCGCACAGGAAGCTGATAGTATCGAACAGATGATCATTCATTTTTGTACAAAAAAATCAGAAAAAAATACTTAAAAAATGCTGAATATTAGAAGTTGTTATTCTATTTCAAAATCAGTGATAAAAATTGATGAGTTAGCAAAAGATTGCGCTGATCTGGGCTTAGCCTATGTATCCATTTGTGATGAGAATTTTTTCGGGTTACCACAGTTGATTCAAGCAGCAAAAGAAAATCATTTAAAGCCTGTATTTGGATATTTGCATAAAAATGATGATGGTGTTTATGCTTTTTTTATCAAAAACCAAAGGGGATATCGCACCATGGTCCGTTTTGCAAATAATATGCTATCACTGGAACAACTGTTAACAGACAAAGAACTAGTCATTGTTTTTGGAGGAGAGAGAAAAAAATATCTTGATTTGATTAACAAAAATTCATCCATATTCTTTGGAGTTGATGAAGAAAGTAAATGTGATGAGATAGAGAGAGTTGTTTTTTTTAAACCCATCAACACATTAAAAGACGATGATACCCAGGCTTTGGAATTAATAAAAAAAATAGGAAAAATTGACGAAAAAGAGGCAGATTCAGCCGAATCCTTTGAAAATATATCAAAAATGATTACAAAAAATAGTTCATCAAGGGTATATGAGAATATTAATACAATTGTCAACGAAATTCAGGAATTTGACTTGAATGTAGAATATGCCATTCCACTTTTAAAAGAACAATTAGATGAGAATGAGATCCTTTATCAACGATGTTTTGAGAAGTTAAAAGCTGAAGGACTTGACACCGATAATACTTATCAGGAACGTTTTAATTATGAATACTCTGTTATTACACAAATGCATTTTTCCAGATATTTACTGCTTGCTGGTGATATTGTCGATACAGCTAGGGAATTGGGGGCTTGGGTAGGTCCTGGAAGAGGTTCAGCAGTTAGTTCGCTGTTGGTTTATTTATTAGGGATCACTCAGGCTGATCCTATTAAAAACGGATTAATATTTGAACGTTTTCTTAGCCCTGATCGTGATGATGAACCGGATATAGATATTGATGTTGAAGATGAAATGCGGCAAGAGTTACTTAGCGCATTAAGAGAAAAATATACAAAGGAAAGAATGGTACATGTTATTACTTTCGGAACTTACGGACAAAAACTTGTAAAAAGGGAATTATCAAAGTATTTTAGTGTGGATCCAAAGCAATTGTTACAAGAAAAATATCAGAAATTGATTTCACAGATTATCGGTCTTCCCCATCATGTTTCAACACATGCGGCAGGCTTGATTTTTTCTGAAAAAGACCTCCGTGATATGATCCCCTTAAGAGCTTTATCTGATGATGCATTTATGACTCAGTATGAAATGAATGCATTAAAAGAATGCGGATTATTTAAAATGGATATTCTTGGTTTAATCACCTTATCTACTTTGAAAAAAATGAAAATGCCTTTTGAAAAAATAGATATTGAGGATGATAATGTTTATAAAAGTATTCACTCAAATAACCTTTCAGGGATTTTTCAATTGGATAGCAAAACCGGCAGAAGATTAACCGCATTTTTTATGCCCAGAAATTTTGATGAAATAAGGATTCTGATTTCAATTAACCGTCCGGGACCATCGCAAAGTGGGTTAACAGAAGAATTAATCAGCAGAAGAAATGGCACAAAAAAAGTTGAATATTTTCATCCTCTCGTTAAGGAAATTTTATCCACGACTTGGGGTGTTCCTGTATATCAGGAGCAAATCATGGAAATGTCCATGAAACTTTCAGGTTTCTCCGCAAGGCAAGCAAACGAGTTGCGAAAAGCGATGGCTAAAAAAGACCAGTCTATGATGAGTAAACTTAAATCGGACTTTATCGAAGGAGCATTTGAAAATGATATGGAAAAAGATGCTGCTGAAGAACTCTTTGAAATGATGGCTGAATTTGCCGGATATGCTTTTAACAAATCCCATGCAACCGCTTATGGATTAATTACTTTTTGGACAGCTTATACAAAGTATCACAAACCCCTGCAATTTTACAGAACAATGATTGATTCCAGTCACGGTAAATATGCAAAATTGTATAGTATTATCAACGAAGCGCGTCAAAACGGTATAATGATTCTAACACCGGACATTAATATGAGTGATTATGAGACAATAGAAGAGAATGGGGCACTGCGTTTAGGGTTTAATCTCGTAAAAGATTTGAATGCTTTAACTGCAGCAAAAATTATTTCAGAACGTCAAAGAGATAAATACAGAACCGTTGAAGATTTTATATTACGGGTTGACAAGGCAATATTGTCGGATTTTATTTTAAAAAGGCTTTCGGAAGCTCATTTATTTGATTTATTACCAGATAAAATGCCTTTGGATGATATGATCAGGATAAGAGACAAAAACTCAAAAACTTTGGAAAAAATAGGTGCCAAACTGTTTGGAGAGACGATAAATCATGAAGGGGAGAAACCTGATGGCCATCCATCTCAAACAAATCAACCCAATCTCGTCAATTATCTCCAAAATGAAATAAACAGCTATGGTTTTTTATTAAATGTGGTGAATGTTTTTGGATTAAATTTTGATCCGTTTGAGAATACTGAGTTAAATATGGGCTTGGTAACCAATGAATTAAAGGCGAATCGTTTTGAGATTAACAATGGTATGGGATACACTGTTATTAATCCTACTGTTAGGTTAAAAGAGGGAGAAAAAATCGTTTTTTTAAAACATCATAATGATTCATATTTAAAAGGTTATCTGGATTCTAAGCTTGGAGAAATGATCATCAATCAAAATTATCTATCCGAATTTGAAAGGCTTTTTTCAGAGAGAAAAGAAAACCTCAAAAAAAGCGGTATCAAGAAAATAAGGATTATTACAAAAAAGTATAATTTGGAGGTGCTTGTATGATATTAAGCGGTAAAGAGGTTTCAAGGGGAATAAAAGAGAAAATATCCCAAATGCTGGTTGAATGTAAAAGGACACCACATCTGGTGACGATTAGTGTTGCACCGGATCCTTCAACCAGATCCTATATCAATTCTCAAACAAAAGCTGCAAAAAAACTCGGTATTGATCATACACACCGAGAACTTGAGAAGAACAGTGGTATGGGCAATTTAATTGAAATAATTGAGGAAAGCAATCGGGATGAAACAGTTGATGGTATCTTGTTGGCGCTTCCATTACCGGAAGGCTATAATAAATTACAGGCGATCAATCATATTGATCCCGAAAAAGATGTCGAAGGAATTACAGCAACGAATTTAGGGTTACTTTTTTATGAGAAACCATTTTTTTATCCTTGTACAGCTCAAGCTGTATTGGAGATTTTGAGTTATTTTAATATTGAGGTTAATGGAAAAGATGTGACAATTATAGGAAGAAGTACAACCGTAGGAAAACCCTTGACTTTAATGTTACTGGAAAAAGCAAATAACGGAACACCAACGGTATGTCATACCAGAACTACACAATTATCTCAGAAAATTAAAGATGCTAAAATTTTGATCGTAGCGGCAGGTAAGCATGGTGTGGTTGAGACAAATATTCTTTCGAATGATACGGTTGTAATTGATGTTGGAATTAATTTTATTGATGGCAATCTGGTTGGTGATGTTAAACGTGATAAAGCATTGGAAGCAGATAAAAAAATATCTATAACACCTGTTCCCGGTGGCGTAGGAACAGTAACAACATCACTATTAATGTTAAACGTAGTCAGTAGATGTTTGGCAAAAACAAAATAATGAGGAGTTTTTAAAGTGAAAATTTTATCAGTATTAGGCAGTCCTAGAAGAGATGGTAATACGGCACTATTGTTGGAAAATTGCATTGAAGGGATTAAAGCAAAGAATGAAAAGCTTGATATAATAACCGTAAACCCTTCAGAAGAAGATATTCGACCATGTATGGGGTGTAATGCCTGTAAAGGGGGAAGTCCTAAAGCGTGTATTATTGATGATGACATGAAAAAATATTATAACGCGTTAAACGAAGCAGATATAATCATTTTGGCAACCCCGGTTTATTGGTTTAATATGTCATCGCAATTGAAAATCTTCATTGATAGAATGTATGGACTTGATTTCAAAAACTTCCCGTCAGGAAAAAAACTTGTATTACTCATGTCCTTTGGAGATAATGATATGATCTCATCAGGAGCAGTGAATATTTCAAATTCGATGAAACAAATGGCGAAATTTTTAGGTATGGAATTTGTGATGGAATATGGCATAAGCTCGAATCATACAAAAGAACAAATAAAAAAAGCTTTGGAAGAAATTCGGGACTTGGGGATGAATATAGAGGTTTAGTTTTTTAAAACAAGTTTACCTAAAATAATGCCACAAAGAATGGAACAAATGAAAATAAAGAAGAAAAGTAGATATCTTCTTTTTTCACTTTCATCAAAAGAGAAGAAATTTTTGTAGGAATCACTTTGAAAAGGTATGGGGTCCCAAATTAGTCCATATCTTACTGATAATCCCTTCATGTATAAAAGATGGAGAATGGGGGTGTTTTTTGCAGCGAATTCAAATAAAACACCCTTGTTATCCGATGGTATTTTGGCAATGTTTTTATTTAATCCGGGTTTCAAATTTAGCACTTCCGGGCTTGTACCAATATTAGAAATTGATCCGCCTATATTTACAAATAATTTAATTTCACTTTTAGCAGTATTTTTGTAGAGTTCCATTCTTTTTTGAATATTTTCATTATAATCTTCTTCATAAAGTAATTGATAACCTGATTGTAGGATGGTATTGGAAATAAAAGTCCTGGCCTCATTACTTAAATCGTCTGCAATATCATTATTACCGCCAAAACTAATTGCAATTGGCTTAAAAATATCACCATAGTTACTTTCAAAAGTTTTTAGCATATCGATTATTGTGAATTCAGGTTCATTTGCACCATATTGTGAAGCTCCGAATGAAACAATCGTGACAGGTTGCAAGTTGAGAATTTTACAAGCAGATAGAGTCGCTAAGAGTAGTCCGGGAAATGATGCAGAAGACCCTATTGCGATGACGTCACCGGGGTTAAGTCCTTCGTTTAAAAAAATCGAGCAAACTAATGCAGCCATATCCGGGTTGACAGAAGTTCTTTTTGCATCTAAATGTCCCAGTGTGGTTGTTATCATAGAATATTCGCATCCGATTAATCCGGTTTGGTTAGGGTCATTTTTAAGATCGATTGGAATACCTTTCAAATCTTTTTCTTTTTTTATTTCATTTAATGCTGATTGCATAAGGTTTCTGGAGAGTTGTAATTTCATCAGTTTTTCCGGAGAATCACTATCTTTTTTGTTTTCTGTTATGAAAAAGAGGTTTATAAAAAAGAATAGCATCGTGATGATGAAAAGAATAAAGATGATTTTTTTGTTTTTATTTGTTTTGCTCATAGATAAAAAAAAGCCTTAAAGATAAAAAAAATAATAATCGAAACGGTTAGTAAGGAAATGATAGTGATTAAGAATCCTTGCTTGATGATGTTATTGGCTAATAGTCCGGGAATCAAAAATCCAATTGATTGATAACCTGAAAAGCCATAATGATAATCATTCAAGAGAAAATTAATCGATAAAGATAGAAAAGTAGACAAAACAATAAGAAAAACGAATCTCCTTCTCCCGAAGAGAATCATTTTCTTTGAAATAAGTTTATAAATCAAAGAGGCAATCATTGCTATTAATAACGTTGAGAATAATCTTTTTGGTTGAGAAAGATAAAAGGAAAAATAAACAGGAACAATAATGCCTCCTGGGTAATAATTAAAAATCAAAATAAAAAATCCTGAAACGAGAATCCCAATTAAGGATAATTCTAAGATCAATGAGAATCTCCAAACATATTGTTCAGTGTATTGGCTTCCTCTTTTTCTTCTAATCTATTTAAGCGCTCTAAATAAGGCTCAAATAAAACTGATTCATCTTCTAAGAAAGCAAAGTCATTATACAATAATATAAGATTCAGCAGATAAAACATATCCTGATACTTAATCCAAATCAAAGCATGGTTATTGCTGTCGCTTTTTTGATAATAAATAAACTGATCATCTGAATCAAGAAAAAGATTGTGAGCAAAGTGATTAGCAGCTTCTCGAAGGCAAAATTTAGCTGTCGAGATACACTCGGTATATACTCCTGCAAGTTTCAGTGTGATAATATTCTCTTCTTCATCAGATACAGAGTAAAAAATAGCGTCTGTAATTTTTATCAATTCAGCTTTTTGAATAGCTGCATTTGGTAAAACAACATCGTGAAGATTTTGATTTTGAAAATCCTCAAAATATCTGTTTGAAAAAGCTGATGTTAAACTCAATATAACCATAAGTGTTAATAAAACTACAATTCTTCTCATAAATACCACCAAAAAAATAGGATTGATTTTCCGTTTTAGAAAAATCAATCCTATTATATCATTCTTTGAAAATTCTGCTTTCAGGAGCCTCTTCAGGGTTATGGAAAAATGCTCCAATACCTTTTTCAACAATTTCAGCGTATTTCGGTACTACAAGTACAATAGCCCT
>CAYOFT010000076.1:0-3282 GCA_964403295.1 uncultured Thermotogaceae bacterium
TAATTTGGTTATCCGAAAATAGAAAGAATTATAATAAAACCCCCTCCTCAAGAGGGATTCCGGCCCTGGCGGGGGGGGTCTAAACACGATAACGGGAACAACACTGCAACGGTAAGAACGTATAGACCCCCCCCACCCCCGTTGGGGGCACCCCCCCGCCGGGGGGGATTTTTCGAGTGTTTGTATTTTCGTGATGGATAAAGTAATTGCAGGTTTAAAATCTGTAGCCATACTTTCTTTAAACAGAAGAAATAGATAAAAGCACTATTCGTGTTGCTGAATAATACTAATGTCAGCTTAAGCATGTACACTTTTAATGAAATAAGATTGTACAAAAAAATTAAAAATCCCCCCCGTGGGGGGGTGCCGGCCCCGGCGGGGGGGGTCTAAACGTTCTAAAGTAAAAAGAACTGTTAACGATAAAGCAAGTGGAACCCCCTTATGTTATAATAATAACTACGAAGTCCTTCCAACAACTCCCAAAAAAAGGAGGTTAACCCCACGAAAAATTCAACTATTAAAACTTTAGAAAAAATCAAAGGCATTAACCTTCCCCAAGCTCTGGAATTTTTCACCGGCAGCGAAGAACTTTACCACTCCATCCTCAAGGAATTCGTGACCGAATGCAAGGAAAATCTAGCAGACATTAAACAAGGTCTGGATTCTTCAAACCTCCAACAGGCCATAGCTGCTGCCCATAAACTCAAAGGTACCGCTTCAAATATATTTGTCACACAAGTCTGTGAACAGGCAAAAACACTTGAATTAATCCTGCGTCAGACAAAACTTCCTCTTTCTGATACTTCAACAAGCAACATATACAATTCATATGATAAATTAAAACACGCCACAACCGAATTTATGGCATCTATCGAAAATATTTAAATAATTCCACCATAACTTTGAGAAACCCCTTTATTAAGGGTATCCTTGTATTTCAACAGCTTTGCTCTTTCATAATAGCGGGCACCCACAAGGGGAGCCCCTACAAAAACAGAGAAGGCTCGTAGGGGCTCCCCTTGTGGGTGCCCTTGATATTCTTCGAATAATTTCTACATTTAAGATTGTTTTTATATATTAATCGAACGATACATAACAAATAAACTCCATACCCTGTTGACAAATCCAATTCTATTTGATATAATTTTATCGAATGGAGGTGAAGCATGGAAAACAGAACCTGTTCGCTTCAAACGTTAAGGCGATTACCCTATTATTTGTACTATCTTCGCAGCAGCGATGAAGAATACTGTTCGGCAACTACCATTGCCAAAGATTTTCGATTAAACGAAGTACAGGTACGCAAAGATCTGGCCATTGTCAGTAAAACCGGAGGCAGTCCCAGAAAGGGATTCATCGTGCAGGAGCTCATCAGTGATTTGGAGGATTTTTTAGGCTATAACAACATGAACGATGCCATCATCGTTGGGGTGGGTCATTTGGGAAAGGCTCTGATAAATTACAAAGGGTTCAAGGATTACGGCATTAACATCGTCATGGGTTTTGACCGGGTTATCAAAACGGAAATGCTCATCGGCTCAACCGCCATATTCCCTATGGACCGGATGAAAAATCTTGTGAAGCGACTGAAAATAAAGCTTGGTATCATCACGGTGACCCAGGGAAGTGCTCAAAGGGTTTGTGACCAAATGATCGATGCCGGAATCAAGGCAATTTGGAACTTTTCACCCCATATGCTGAGAGTACCGCAAGATGTGTTGGTACAAAATGAAAACATGGCCATGTCCCTGGCAATTTTAAGCAAACATTTGAATCAAGAGATTGATCATGAACACCAGGCAATAACAATTAACTCAGAAGATTAGTAAATTTGGACACATTTTGAAATAAACCAATATTTTTTTTGTTCTATATCAGTATAATTATATCGATACATTTATAACGATTTAATACCAAGACCAGATTAAAACATACAGAAAGGAGACCCATATGACAAACGTGTTGAACCATCAATTTAATCAAGTTTGTGAAATTTTGAACAAGTATGACAACAACCATTACAAGTTGATCCCCATCCTGCAGGAAATTCAGGAAATCTACCAGTATTTACCTGAGGAAATCATGACGTATATCTCAACGGCCTTAGGCATATCCCCCTCACAGATTTATGGCGTGGCTACGTTTTACTCTCATTTCACATTAGAGCCAAAAGGCAAACACATCATCAAGGTTTGTGACGGAACCGCCTGTCATGTGAAAAAATCCGGAAAGATTTTGGAGACCATCAAAAAGGAACTGAATCTATCGGATAAAAAGCCAAACTCTGATGATGGCCTGTTCACATTGGAAACCGTTGCCTGTTTGGGAGCCTGTGGTTTGGCACCGGTGGTCGTCATCGATGAAACGGTTTACGGCAGTGTGACTCCCGAAAAAATGACCAGTTTGATCAATGATATTCGAGAGCTGGAATCTTCAAACGCAATCCCTCAGGAGGTCAACCATGAATAAAACCAATCTCAATACAATTACAGAAAACTACAATGCCTCCACCAAACCCTTTAAACATTCCGTGGTTGTCTGCGCCGGAACCGGTTGTATCGCCAACGGATCCATGGATATCTACCATCAATTCCTCAAACTTTCCAAGGAAAAGGGCTACAAAATCACCGTGGCCTTAAATCGGGAAGAGGGCGGAGACAGCTTGTTAAAACACAGTGGCTGTCAGGGATTTTGTCAGATGGGACCTCTTGTCACCATCAACCCGGAAGGCATCTTTTATACCCATGTCAAAGTGGAGGATGTGGAAGAAATCATTGAAAAAACTTTGAAAAATGGGGAGATCATCGAGCGGCTGTTGTTTGAAAACCAGGAAAAAGGCAAAATCGCCCATCAACATGAAATCCCCTTTTATGCCCAGCAGCAGCGAACCACACTCAAACTTTGCGGCTTAATGGACGCTGAAGACATAGAAGAATACATCTCCCATAATGGATACAAGATGGCTGAAAAAGCGGTCCTGGAAATGAATGGTGAACAAATATGTGAAGAGATCAGCCAATCGGGCCTCAGGGGACGTGGTGGCGGTGGATTCCCCACCGGGTTCAAGTGGAGTCTGGCCAGAAAACAGGAAAGCGACAAGAAATACATCATCTGTAACGGAGATGAAGGCGATCCGGGGGCCTTTATGGATCGTTGTCTCATGGAAGGGAACCCTCACAGTGTTTTGGAAGGGATGATGATTGCCGGTCTTGCCATCGGAGCGGATGAAGGCTATATTTACGTGAGAACCGAATACCCCCTGGCGGTTAAACGATTGAGAAA
>CAYOFT010000076.1:3382-5829 GCA_964403295.1 uncultured Thermotogaceae bacterium
TTCACGCAGAATGAATCCTGCGGAAAGTGCGTGGTCTGCCGTGAGGGAACCAAACAGTTGTTGAACCTGCTGGATGACATTATCGAAGGACGGGCCACCATGGAAACCCTGGACATCATTGAAGAACTGGCAAAGACCGTTCAGATCGGTTCCTTGTGCGGACTGGGTAAAACAGCTCCTAACCCGGTTTTATCGACTTTAGAACATTTCAAGGATGAATATATCGAACACATTGTTAACAAGCGCTGTCCCACCGGTCAATGCAGTGCCCTGAAGCGTTTTGAGATTGATCAGGCACTGTGTAAAAAATGCAGTTTGTGTATGCGAAAGTGTCCCGTAGGAGCGATTAGCGGTTCCAGAGAAGAAGGCTACCTCATCGACCAGAACAAGTGTATCAAATGTGGAGCCTGTGTGGAAGCCTGTAAATTCAATGCGATTACTTGCGTGTGAGGTGAATGATGAATAATTTCAATATTACAATAGATAATATGGAAGTCACTTACGAGGGTGAAAAAAACTTATTGGAAGTTATCAGAAAGGCCAATATTGATCTGCCCACTTTCTGTTATCACTCGGATATTAGTGTATACGGTGCCTGCCGTATGTGCATGGTGGAAGTGGATGGAAAAAACACCGTTCCTGCCTGTTCCACCCCTGTCACAGAAGGTATGGTTGTTAAAACGAATACCAAACAGTTGAGAAATATGCGAAAGATGATTGTAGAACTGATGCTGGCCAGTCACGATCAGCAATGCACTACCTGTGCCAAAAGCAACGATTGTAAACTCCAGCAAATCTCCAAACAACTGGGCGTAGAAAAAGTCAGATTCAAACAGAAAGTGGACTTTGAACCCGTAGATTACACCAGTGACGCCATTGTCAGGGACCCTAGTAAATGCGTACTTTGCGGAGATTGTGTCCGGGTGTGTAAAGAGATACAATCCGTAGGGGTGCTGGATTTTGCCAACAGAGGTGCGGACTCCAAGATCGTGGCCTGTTTCAACAAAGGCATGGGTGAAATTGAATGTGTCAATTGCGGACAATGTGTGAAGGCCTGTCCCGTTGGCGCCTTGACCATCAAATCCCAAGTTGATAGGGTTTGGGATGCCATTCATGATGATAGCAAAACCGTGATCGTCCAAATTGCCCCGGCCATCCGTGTGGCCATGGGAGAGGCCTTCGGATTCCAACCGGGAACCACCACCACCGGACAAATCATCTCCGCCTTAAGAATCATGGGGTTTGACAAAATATTCGATACCTCTTTCGGTGCAGATTTTACCGTGATTGAAGAGGGGAATGAATTTATCGAACGCTATCAGAAAGGCGAACATTTACCTCAATTCACCTCCTGCTGTCCGGCATGGGTGAAATTTGCTGAACAGTATTATCCGGATTTATTAACCAATCTGTCCAGTTGTAAATCCCCACAACAGATGTTTGGTTCTCTGAGTAAAGAAATTCTCTCGAAGGAAATGGGCATTGCCAGAGAAGACATGGTCGTCGTTTCCATCATGCCCTGTACCGCCAAGAAATCCGAAGCAAAACGAACAGAATTTTTCAAAGACGGCAACCCGGATGTAGACTTTGTCCTGTCCACACAAGAAGCCGCCCTGATGGTGAAAGAATCCGGCATCAATTTCTCCCAACTGCGACCAGGATCCTTCGACATGCCCTTTGGCTTTAAAACAGGTGCTGGTGTGATTTTTGGCACATCCGGCGGTGTATCAGAAGCCGTGTTACGATATGCCGCAGCCAAACTCTCCAATGACAATGAGGCTGAGTTCACACAGTTTAGAGGGGGAGAAGGGGTTAAAATAGGCAAAGTCAAAGTGGGAGACATCACCTTGAAAATGGCCGTGGTTAGCGGATTGGCCAACGCCCGACAGTTGATCGACAAAGTCAGAACCGGTGAAGCCCAATTTGACCTAATCGAAGTCATGGCCTGCCCCGGTGGCTGTGTCAACGGAGGCGGACAACCTGTCAACGCCAACCGGAACAGCATCAAAGACCGAAGCAAGGGATTATACGACAACGACAAGATGCTGCAGCTGCACTGTTCCAATGAAAATCCCTATTTGCAGAAAATGTACGCCCAGGATTTAAACGAGCACAACATTCACGACCTGCTCCACACCAGTTACATCAACAGAAAAAGAATCGAGCACGAAGATGTGATGCTCTCGGATGTTGGGGACGAAAAACCCATCAACATCAACATCTGTTTCGGCACCAGCTGTTATGTGAGAGGGGCCCAAGGCCTGTATAACCAGTTGATGGCCTATTTAAAAGAAAACAACCTCATGGAACAAACAGCCATCAGCGCCTCATTCTGTACAGAAAAATGCGAAAGAGGCCCGGTGTTGAAAGTCAACAATACCGTTTTGGAACATTGCACCATTGAAAAGGCGATTGAGGAGATTAATCAGGTGATGGTTTCAATATAA
>CAYOFT010000076.1:5929-7854 GCA_964403295.1 uncultured Thermotogaceae bacterium
AAAGGAGGCCATATGCAAACAACACGGGAAAAAGAAGAAGGCACCATCAACATCATCAAAACGGACCTGGCAAACTGTATGGACTGCTACCGATGTGTCCGGGCATGTCCGGTCAAGGCCATCAGTGTTCACGAAGGACAGGCCCACGTCATGGACTCGCTTTGTATCCAATGCGGGACTTGCGTCCACGAATGTCCTCAACATGCCAAATTGATCGTTTCTGAGTTGGACACAGTTAAGGCGTTGATCGCTTCCGGCAGAAAGGTTGTTTGCAGCATTGCCCCTTCTTTTCCCGCTGTTTTTCCCGGTTGGCAGGCTATGCGTCTGCCCTCCGCCCTGAGACGGCTTGGTTTTTCCCATGTGGGAGAAACCGCCGAAGGGGCGGATGAGATTTCAAAGGCTTCTCTCAAAAACATGGACAAAGGAAAAGTTTTCACTTCCTGCCCGGCTGTAGTCAATTACGTGGAGCAGTACAAGCCGGAATACCTGGAGTATCTCGTCCCGGTGACCTCTCCCATGATTGCCCACGCAAAAATGTTGCGTGAACAAATGGGCGAAAGTATCGACGTGGTCTTTATCGGACCCTGTGCAGCCAAAAAAGGCGAGGCAAAAAGAGAAACAAACAAGGGGCTGGTACAGGCCGTATTAACCTTTGCTGAACTGCAACAGTGGCTGGAAGAGGAAAAAATCGACCTGGCAACATGCACTGAAAGTGATTTCCAAAGAACCTCCCAATATCAGAATGCGAGACTTTTTCCCATTCAGGGCGGTATGCTTAAAACCTGCGGCATTGAAGATGACATTAAATCCTCCGATGTGATTCATCTCAGCGGCTATAAAGCTATCATGGAATTGTTTGCTATGCCGCCCTCCGAATGGGATTTTAAAGCTGTAGAACCGCTGTTTTGTGAAGGCGGCTGCATTGGTGGACCCGGTTTCCCAACAGATGAGAGTATCCTTAAACGTAAGAAACGAGTCAAAGAATATGTTGAATCCTACTCCTCAAAGGATGACAAACAACTCAAAACAACCGTCGAATTAACGACTCATTTCACACCAAGACAAAGAAGCCTTATCCTGGAACAAGTCAGTGACGAAGAGATCGAGAGAATACTGATGGAAACCGGCAAAGCCAATCCGGAAGACCGACTGAACTGTGGCGCCTGCGGCTACAACAATTGCCGGGAAAAGGCGGCTGCCGTTGCCCTGGGAATGGCGGAAGCCTCCATGTGCATGCCCCAAATGCGACGAATGGCCCAGCAGCGAATGGATAAGATTATTGAAAACTCCCCCAATGGGGTGGTCATTTTGGATGAGGATTTGAGAATCGTTCATATGAATTCCGCCTTCAGAAAGATGTTTATGTGCAACAATCACGTTTTGGGCCGGGAAATTTCCTATTTGATTAATTCAGAGGGCTATGAACAATTGGCCTGCGGAGAAACGGATTCCTTTGAAGCCGTCCGTTCAAAATACGGCATCCGTTATCATGAGATGCTTTACGCCTTTACCAATGACAAACAATATGTGGGATTTTACGCCAATCTCTCCCGGATGAAATTGGACGGCAGTGAAATCAACCTGATCAAAAAACAGACCATGGAACAGGCAAAAAAGATACTGGATCATCAGGTGAAGTTTGCACAGGATTTGGTACACTATCTGGGAACCAGTACCGCAGAAAGTGAAGCGTTGGTCAAACGCATGATGGACCTTTACGAGGATGAAGGTGAATAGATGTATTTTTACGAGAGCGTTGTTAAACAGGCAATCAAACACCATCAAATGGTTTGTGGGGATTATGTCACCTGTACGAGGCTAAAAACCGGTAGTTATTTCGGTGTTTTTGACGGCATCGGTTCGGGAATATACGCCAATATCGCCGCCACAGAATGTGCCACACGCTGGTCGGCCATGATTGAAAA
>CAYOFT010000077.1:0-7733 GCA_964403295.1 uncultured Thermotogaceae bacterium
GACCAGTTTTACACTTGGGGGGAAAATCTTGGTAAGCTTCATAAACTAATGGATCAAATCCCTCAAAAATTACTTGAAAACAGAAAAACTTGGAAAGATCATCTTGGATTGATAAAAAAACAAATTTCTCGGAACGATCAAGCGATTTTTAAAAAAATAGAAGCTGTTGAGGAGTGGGCTGAATCATCAACTGCTAAAACTGGTTTAATCCATTATGATTTTGAATTAGATAATTTGCATTGGTATCCCGATAGTATAAAAATCTTTGACTTTGATGATAGTTCTGTTTACTGGTATGGAGCAGATATTGCCTATGCCCTAAGAGACCTTTTTATCGAAAAAATCGATACCGATAATCCTTATTATAAGCGTTTTATGGCTGGATATGAATCAGAATTTGAATCAGACGAAAACCTAAATCAAGATTTACACATGTTTATGAAACTGCATAACTTGTATTTCTATCAAAGAATTCTAAGGAGTTTGGATTATGAAATCAAAGAGAATAGTCTTGATTGGATAAAGGGTCTAACCGGTAAATTGACAAATTATGTTGAAACCTTAAGGATATCAATTTTAACCACAAAATAATTATTCACATAAATTCTCCAAAAAAGCCCTTTGTAACTAAGGCTCTTTTTCTTTTTTAATGGTATAATTTATAAATATAACAAACTTAAATGGAACGATAGAAAGCATAAACGGAAGATAATAAACCTAAGGCTTAAATTTTTGGAGGTTGGGAATGACTGATCAAAGATTAAACAAAATGGCTGAAATACTGGTTCAATATGCATTGAAATTGCAAAAAGGTGATAAATTGTTAATTGAAGCGGATATGTGTAGTGCTCCTTTGATTAAAGAACTTTATAAAGAGGCTTTGAAAATTGGGGCTTTTCCTGAGGCGAGAATAACCATGGAAAGCATGAAAGAATTACTGTACAAGTATGGGAATCATGATCAGTTAACGTACATCAGTCCCATTGAACGAATAATCTTTGGGCAATATGATGCTTCCTTGTATATTTGGGGTGAAGAGAATACCAAATCCCTTATAAATGTGGACCCTCAGAAAATTTCAGTCAATATGGAGGCGCAAGGAGAATTATTTACAAAGTTCATGAAAAATGTGGCTGAGAAAAAACTGAAGTGGTGTGGAACGATTTTTGCTACACAGGCTTATGCACAAAACGCTGAAATGTCATTAGATGAATATGAAGATTTTATTTTTAGCGCCTGTAAGTTGGATACTCAAAATCCTGTTTTAGAATGGGAAAAAATATCCAAAGAACAAGAAAGGCTAAGAAAGATTTTAAACACAAAAAAAGAACTGCGTTTTTCTTCTTCAACGGCTGATTTAATAATGTCTGTGGAAGGGAGAAATTGGGTCAACTGTGATGGTTCAACGGGAAATTTTCCGGATGGGGAACTCTTTACCACACCAAATAGAACCAGTGCGAACGGTCGCATCAAATTTACTTGCCCCGCAATATTTAACGGACGGGAAGTTGAGAATGTTGAATTGGTATTCAAAAACGGAAAAGTTATTCAAGCGTCTGCAGATAAAGGAGAAAATTATCTGATTACCATGCTGGACACTGATGAGGGATCCAGATATATTGGAGAGATAGCTTTTGGAACTAATTACGGTATAAATAAATTTACGAAAAACATATTGTTTGATGAAAAAATGGGTGGAACCATTCATCTTGCTGTGGGGGCCGCATCACCTGAAAGTGGTGGGGGTAATGAGTCGGCTATTCATTGGGATATGATTTGTGATATGCAAACAGACGGACAAGTATTTGCTGATGGTGAGTTAATATATGAGAAAGGAAAATTTTTAATATAATTCTTATAGCTATAATTGAAAAAATTATTGTTCATTTATCTGAAAAAGAATCAAAGGCACAGGCTCCTTGATTAAGGTTAAGGATGCTTAACCACGTATCAAGGGAACTGTTACTTCACGATTATGAGTTATTCAGCAGTCCCTAATTATGGGTTGCTTAAAAAGGTTTCAATATTCTTAATTACTTTCTCAGAAAGTCTTCTTTTCGCCTGTTTAGTCCATCCGGAAACACTTTCGGAATAAATCACACCATCTATATCCTTTAATCGTTCAAATTGTGATCCCATGGCTTCTTTGTCAAATATAGCGTAATTATTTTCCGCTTTGATCCATTGGATGAAAGGTTCTATTTTAAAAGTTGGTTCAAGAGAAGTATTGATCAATATTTTTCCTCTTCCAAGATCTTCAAATTCTTTGTGATCTAAAACGATCGTATGTTTTGGTAGATGAGTGGAAACAACATCAACTGTCGCAAGTAATTCAGGAAGTTGCAGATATTTTACCCCTTTTGCTTCATAATCGGGTTTTCGGGATCGGTTATGGTAAAAGATCTTCATCCCAAAGGCAAGGGCCATATCCGCTAGCATTTTCCCTGTTGTCCCAAGTCCGATAATCCCAAGTTTGTGGCCTGTGAGTTCTACCGGTTCATCTTTCCACATCTGTTTTCCAAAGCCATGAAACAACCTGATGAGTTCACTGAAAATGAACTCAATCACACCTTCATCCCCATAATCGTAGATCCCAAGAACTTTTATGCCCTTTTCACGAGCTGCTTTTATATCCACGTTTGCACTCTTTTCATCGAAAAGGCTGCAACACATGCCGATGTAGCGAATTGATGGACAGCGTTCAATGATGGATCGATCGATTGGTGTATTCCAGGAAACCAGTACAGCATCTGCAGGGGAACTATTGGATGTTTTCCCGTTGATTCTGGAGACAATTTCCAAAGGATTGGAGGGAAAGTCCTCATACAAAACAACTTCTTCTGCATATTTCGTTAACTTCTCTTTTGCATCCACTTTAAGACCGGTGTTGTCAACTGCAACAATTTTTTTGAATTTCAATGGCGCTCCTCCTTTTAGACAAACACCCGATTATACATCAAAATTCACAAACAGAACTATCCCCGGTGCTTTGTGGGAATATTCTCTGAAAAGCTTTATTAGTAAGGGCTCTGAGCTTTTCGGCAGAGCCTGACTGCTTTTTAGTTTACGCTAAACGGAAGAGGATAGATAAAGTATTATCTTTGATCATGTTTTGACTTCCTTTTCCGAAAATTTAAAAAACCTGTGATCATAAACAAGATGAAACTGCCTATAAAAACACCGAAACCTAAGGGTTTCAATTGAAACAACCCTCTTGCTGGATCCCAGCTACCCATCCAATGTGTGAAGTAGTGAGCTAACAGATTCACGAACAGTAAGCTGAGGATCAAGCTACCAGCAAGAATTGAGACCCAGGAGATGGTTTTTCGGCGTGCAAACAAGGTCAACAAACCGCATACAAGGGCAACTGCGCCTGCACATACCCAGGGCATCCATTCTGAAATAGTCTCTGCCAATCTTAACCACTCTGGATTGATGAAAGATGAAAGGAAATGCCACAACCAAAACCCAAGTAGTCCCCCTGTGATAAACCCTGCTAGGATATACAGAAATTTGAAGAGGAGAAATCCAAGCAACAGCGTAGCTAAGCCTGTGAGGATGGACATAGGTAATTCAGATCCGGGGTTGGCTGCAAACCAATCGGTTACCAGAGGGATTTGAATGATCCATGGGGAGATCATATACATTCCTGCAAGAAATCCCAAGATACCCATGGCGATGTATGGAAACCAATAGCTCCCAAATAGCAGAGCCAAGGCAAACAGTATTGAAATGTACCAATATTCCATCATCCAACCTAAAAAAGTTAGAACCGGTTCCAAGGCTTGATCCGAAGAAACGATCGGCAATTTAGCGATTCCTTGATCCTGCGGAGCTGGTTGAAGTAGTTGATCCGCTTGCTTAGCCAAATCAGGATCAGTGGTAACCACACGGATTTGCCCCGTTGGTGTAATGAATCCGCTGCTGCCAGCAGGAACTTTTTGCTGTCCTGTCTCTGATGGCGTTGTCGATATACTCACTTCACCCTTGCGTGTGGAGACGATGACATTGCCATCTTCATTAACCATAGCATGGTAAGCTGTATTGATAATCCGTATATAGGTGCTGTTGCCAAAACGAGCTACATCGTGAAGTGTATTCAATGTGCTGTAAATCCCAAAAACTTTTCCGATTACCGGTATGGTGTACTTCGTAAGCGCCCATTCAATACCTTGATCGCGACCCTGCTTAGCGAGCCAACGCATGAAAGCATAATCGTCAAACTGATTGTCAGGATTTCCAATGACCATCTGAAAAGGTTCTGAACCCGGACGCATATAATCCTTTTCAGCAACCTTCACTGCGCCCTGAAATAAATCCAGATACTTCAAGTAAATCTGAATATATCCGGTTGGAATGTACAAGCCATTTTCCTGAATGTCGGAAAACTGCGTGCCATTTGGAAATGGCACGCTACTGGGTGCCTTGACGAGTAAATTCCTTGCATCGATAAGAACGGCATCACCGGCTCCAAGGGTCTGACCTATTCGTACGGGCTTGCCCCATCCTGATTGCACCCCTGATATCGATGCAAACCCACCACGTTTAAACTGGACACGGGAATCGCCCACGCTCCATCGTTCCTGGTAAGCATCTATCAATTCGTACCGGCTCAGTGCCATCGTATCCCCTGCATATCGTTGCTGCTGAATGGCCGTGACCACATCCGGCATTTTAACGGAAATATGGCTTACATAAGCCATGTAATCCAGCCTTGCTCTGTTTTCCTGTGATACCGTCACCACCTTCAATTCAGTGTGGTTGGGGTGTTCAAGGATGTGTTCCACCCGGATGCTCACATCCAACGGTTGATTCCAGCTCGGTAGACACACGCCTGTGTATCCCCTGTATGCCAGGATTTTAGCAAAATCCGGAAAAAAGGTCAGGTTCATTCTACCATCACTTTTAGTTGCAATGGTCATCGGTTTTTGCATGTCAGTGACGATAGGCGATTGAAAAGAATCGCACCAAAAATAATTCTTGAGTTTGGCCCAATTATTGGCAATATTGTAAAGATGAATGGTCAATTCCCGATTGGGTAGAGGATGAAGGTTGCCTCTGGCATCTTTATATTGAAGACTAATCTCAAACGATAATGGTTTCTCCAAAGTAGGTTGATGGGTGATCGTCAACACCATGGGCAAAACAGCAGGAAAGGTGAGTTGGTCTTCTGCCATTCCGCCGTGTCCGTCATCTACAAGTACACGCACAGTATGCCAGCCTTCCTCCAGACCCTCTAATTCCAGACGATCCTCTTTTATTTCCTGTTTTTCGTCATCTACAAACCAGATGAAAGTAAGCGGATCATTACCGGAATCTTCAGTCTTCGCTGAGAAGATCACGGTATCATAGACAGACGGCTGTTGATGGCTTGATGACAGTGTAACCTTTGGAGCCCGATTTCCTTCTCCAGGAAATCCTCTCACATATCCGTAGTATCCTTCTTTATCCATGTTCAGGAAATAAGAAGCAACCTGTGCATCCCGTTGTTCTTTTGATGTTCTATCACTTAGATTTACCTTGGTTTTTAAGCCCCATGCCGTTGAAAATTCCCATCCTCCGGGAGTTTCATACTTAGGATTTTTCCATTCCAACATCGCTTTGCTGTAAATAATCTTTGTGTAGAATTCTCCACTCACATTCTCGATCCATTGTTTTTGTGCGAACAACAGAATAACTTCACAGCCATTTATCGGATTTGGTGCTGAAGGATGATGCATCTTCACTGTTTCTGTTTCGATGACTTCCGCCTTATAAACCTGCTCAGATCCATGGACAAAAGTCAAACGCTTTTTTCCGTAGCAAATTTGTCTTTCAGTTGGATCCTGTATCGCATTGCAGTCCACTCTCTCTTGTTCAAAGTTTTCCTTTTGGATAAACGCCTGAACCGCTTGCTGAATCTCCTGATCCGTAGGCAATGTTTGCCATCCACCCGCATAGATGGATACGCTGAAAAAGAGTATACCGACTAAGATCACAATCATAACTTTAGATAAAGATACGCATGACTTCATGCTATCACCCTCTCTGGAAGAAAACGATTTAACACCCTATATTCCATTTTTCTTAGAAATACTCCTAAACAAAAGGGACGGGATTATTTGATACGTCCCCATCGTCTCAATTATTTTGACTTAAAATTTATACACAACAGCGGTTAATTTTTCGGAAATATCCCAAAGCTTACGAGCTATTTCTTCATTATTAGATAGATGATTTGAATTTGTTTTAATTGATGGGCCGATTAGATAAAATAAAGGACCGTAGAACGTTCCCCCTTGTGCCTTTTTGTCCAAGGCAGCTCTAATTCCAGATAAAGCGCCTCTATATGCACTTTGAGTAAATAAATAAGTGAAAGGTGAAAATAAATAAGTGAAAATTGTTTTCTTCCTATGCCTGAAAAGACCTGTTCTTGCAGCACCTGGATGTGCTACCAATGCCATCATCTCAAGGTTATGTTTTTCGATCTTGCGTTGAATTTCATAGGTGAAAAGCAGATTGGCAAGTTTTGATCTTGCATAAGCACCAAAAGGAGAATAATCTCCATTTTCATACATCAGATTGTTAAAATCCATCTTTCCGGCAACATGGGCCATACTGGTTATGGTGATAATCCTTGAGGCGGGTGTATTCTTCAGATGATCAAACAGTAAACCGGTCAAACTGAAGTGCCCCAGATGATTTACTCCGAATTGACTTTCAAATCCATCTTTTGTCTTTGCATAGGGTACAACCATTATCCCGGCATTGTTCATGAGAATATTTAATTTTGAATACTTCATTTTGAATGATTCAGTAAATTTTTTTATTGAATTCAGATCAGCAAGATCCAATTGCATTACATCTATCTTTATACCATCATCACCGTTTTTAATAAGTGCTTTTGCCTTTTCTCCTTTTTCAATATTTCTACTCGCCAGAACAACATTTGCACCTCGCAAAGCATAATATTTAACATCTTCAAATCCCAATCCGCTGTTCCCACCGGTTACAATAATTACCTTATCTTTTAATGATTGAATTTTTTTACTATTCCAGAATAAATTGTTCATATATCCCTCCTTTCAAAAAAAACTGAGTAATAATTCAGGTGATGATTTTTCTCAATCATAAATGATGAAGACAGATATTCTGTTCTGTCTTAAATCGTCCATAGCGTTCTCTGAAAGTCTTCTATTTGGATTTTATTTGCAAATAGAACTGTCCCCGCGGTAAGGCCTGGCGGTAAGGTAAAATTTACAGTGCGCCTCCTCCACCAGAACTGGAACCACCTCCAATCCCACCGGAACTTCCCCTTCCACCGCCTCGAAAGCTTCCACTACCCCGAGGACTTCTTGCTATTAGCATAATAATTTTAGCGACCGTTCTTACATTGGAAGCGGTGATTCTGAAATTTGCAGATCGGATGAGGGCGTTCATCAAGTACCCCATTCGTTGATCATACGTACTGTAAAAGTATGTGTGGTCGGTCATTTCACGCCATTTTGATTCCGGAATGACGTTTTTTAGCGAATCAACAACGGTGTCTGCACACCCCAATGCTGTTGCGTAGACAAGATATTCTTCCCAGATTTTCACCGATTCCGGGGGATGTTCGTTTAACAGCGACATATCGTCGAGAAATTGCTCAAAGTTGTTCCAACGATGGTAAAAAGCCAATCCTTCCTTGCTCCACTGGCCAAAAACCTCTTTTGGCAAGAACAATAATACAGAACCGGTTAACAGAAAGAGAG
>CAYOFT010000078.1:0-7680 GCA_964403295.1 uncultured Thermotogaceae bacterium
TTTTTAAGGTATCTTTTTCCCAAACTCTGCCCACTGGATTGTGTGGGTTGGACAGGATTAACATTGTAGTTTTATTAGTGATTTTTTGTTCAAAATCTTCCAAATCGATTTGATAGCGAGTTCCCTCAAGTTTCAAGGGATTTTTAACCAAACGCCTGCCATTTGACTCGATGGAACTGAAAAAAGGATAATAAACAGGCGTTTGAACAATGATCTCATCTCCCGGTTGTGTGAATGTGTTAATGGCTGCAGAAATACCGGCAAGAACGCCGGGGGTTGGGATGTACCATTCTTTTTTTGTTTCTACCGAATGCTTGTCTTTCATCCAATTTATGACCGCTTGAAAAAAACCTTCATCTTTTCCCGTGTAACCGTAAACCCCATGTTTGGCACGTTCCACGATGGCATCAACAACCGGTAACGGGGATCGAAAGTCCATATCCGCCACCCACATGGATGTTAAATCATCACTGCCAAAGATCTCATTCAAATAGTCCCATTTGATACTAACGGTGCCTTTTCTTTCAATTCGTTCATCAAAGTTGTATTCCATTACCATCCTCCACTTTTAATTACATATTCTGCTCCAGGAACTCTTTTATTTCTTGTGCGAGTTCTTGATTTTTAACAATCTCTTGGATTTCTCTAACTTCAGCTTCCTTTATTCTTTTTACACTGCCAAATTTCTTAAGAAGCTTCATTTTTCTTTTTGGGCCCACGCCTGGGATATTTTCTAAAATAGAGCGCCCCATACGCTTGTCTCTTAATTGAGCATGAAACGTATTGGCAAATCGATGCGCTTCATCCCGGACGGCAATGAGAACCCTGAGAGAAGGACTGCTGTGTTTGAGTTTTAATTCACCCCTTTCATCGGGAAAAACGATAGTTTCCTCGGCTTTTGCCAACCCAATCATATCATATTTTTTAATCTCCAGTTCATCTTCCAAAACCCCTTTCACAGCACTCACCTGGCCAAGCCCACCGTCAATTAAGAGCAAATCGGGAAGGGCGTATTTTTTAAAGCGACGACGTATGACAATACGCATGGATTCAAAGTCATCGGGTTCTTCCAAGGTGGTGATACGATAGCGGCGATACTTGGATTTTTCCGGTTTTCCGTTCAAAAAAGACACCACTGAAGCAACCGTGTAAAGCCCTTGTGTATGGGCAATATCGATGCCTTCAATGACACGTGGCAGTTTTTTCAAACCCAGGTTAGTCTGCAATTGTTTCAGGGATTCCATACTGAGTTTTCTGCTTTGCAATTCTTTTTCCAGATTTCGTTTGGCCATTTTCATCAGCTCTTCCTCCGCAGTTGTTTCCGGAGGTCCAAAATAAGAGACACCAAGGAGCTCTTTTAATTTTCTGGATTGACTTTTAGAAAAAGAAGCAATGATTCTCGAAGGGATATCGTTTTTCTTACCATAGTAGAATTGAGAAAAGAATTCTTCCAAAGAGATTTTTTCATCAATATCCTGAGTAATAGCGGCAAAGATAGCCCCTTTTTTCAAACGAATCATCGTGGCTTTACCTTCCAGGATATCCAGGGCAAAGAAATCTCGGTTGAGATTGTCGTTGAGAACGATGTATTGGGGCCTGAAGATGTTATCAATTTCACTGATCAAATCTCTGACGGAAGCTGCTTTTTCAAACATCATGTTATTCGACAGGAAAATCATCCGCTCTTTCAACATCTTCTTCAAAGAGTCGATATCTCCCTCAAGGAAGGCTTCAACTTTGTCAACACGTTTTTTATAGTCTTCCTCCTTAATCTCCGTGCAGGGAGCGGAACATCTTCCCAGCTGATATTCTAGACAGGGTTTTTTTATCTTTTTTAGATCATAATCACATGGTCTAATTCCATACGTTCGGTAAATAATCTCCATGATCTGCCTGAGCATTTTTGCGCTGGTAAATGGACCGTAAAACTTTCCTTTGCCCACTTTGTTTCGGACAAGATTCATTCTTGGAAATTTTTCTTCGGTGATATGCAAATAGGGATAGAAACGGTTGTCTTTTAGAAAGGTGTTGAATTTGGGCTTATATTCATAAATCAAATTGGATTCAAGGAGCAAGGCGGATTTTTCGGATTCTACAATCAAAAATCTTAGGTTATCCGCATCTTTTTGTATTCCAAGAATCTTTTCTTTTTCGGTGTAATCATTGGTAAAGGAAGTCCTGAAGTAACTCATGATTCGTTTTTTCAGACTTTTAGCCTTTCCTATGTAAATCGGTTTACCTTTTTTTTCAAATATATAGACTCCCGGTTTATCCGGGAAAGATGCAGCAATTTTTTTTAAGGGGTGTTCATTCATCGTGTCTATCTTCGTAAGTCCTTTTCCATAGCTTTTCCAGTCGTTCTTTAACCCGTTGCTCTCTACCATGTGAAGAGGGTCTGTAAAAAATGACGTTTTCCAATTCTTCCGGCAAACAACTTTCTAAAATAAAACCACCTGGTTCGTCATGTGCATAGTGATAGTCCTTACCATAGCCGGCCTGCTTCATAAATTTTGTCACTGCGTTTCTCAATTTAAAAGGAACGGGTCTGTCCG
Source organism: uncultured Thermotogaceae bacterium (assembly GCA_964403295.1). Lineage (GTDB taxonomy): Bacteria > Thermotogota > Thermotogae > MWEM01 > MWEM01 > JASUTC01. The sequence continues at coordinate 2,553 of CAYOFT010000078.1, forward strand.
GATGCCTTTTCACATCTTCTTGAGCCTTTTTATATGCCAAATATAATCGGTTGCTTTTGGGTGAAACACTCATGTAAACACAAGCTTCGGTCAAAGAGATGGTACATTCGGGCATACCGATGTACTGGACAGCTTGAAAACAAGATACGGCAACAGACATGGCGTTTGGATCGGCCAGTCCAATGTCTTCGCTGGCAAATCTAATGATTCTCCTGGCTACGTAAATTGGGTCTTCCCCCGCTTCAAGCATACATGCCAAGTAATAAATGGCTGCATCAGGGTCAGAGCCACGCATACTTTTAATAAAAGCAGAGATGAAGTTATAATGCTCTTCACCTTTCTTTGAATATTTCGCATATGAGCGGTTTAGAATCTTCTCGGTTTTTGCCTCTGTGATGGTAAAATCCTCTTTGCTTTGGGAGTAGTTCTCGATGATTTCCAAATAGTTGATCAATGTACGAGCGTCACCTGCAGACCAATCAATCAACATTTCTTTGGCATCATCTTCAATTAAGAGTTTTTTTTCATTTCTGGAATTGATTTTATCAATGGCCTTTTCCAGAATAGACTGTAAGGATGATTGATCCAGTTGTTTAAAGATAAAAATCTTGCATCGTGATAACAGGGCGGCGTTGAGTTCAAAACTGGGATTTTCCGTGGTTGCCCCAAATAGAATGACCTCTCCTGATTCAATATAAGGTAATAGCACGTCCTGTTGCAGTTTATTAAATCGATGAATCTCATCCACAAACAGGACAGTGCTTTTGTTAAACTTTTCAAACCTTTCAGAAGCCTTTTCAAGAAGTGGTTTTAACTTTGACATGGGAAATTTTGCAGCAGAAAAATTGATGAACTCATTTTTTGTTAAACGACCAATAATCTTACCCACCGAGGTTTTTCCAGAACCGGGAGGTCCAAAAAAGATAGATGAAAAAAGGTTGTCGTTTTCGATCGATTTTTTTAAAATGGCATCATCAGACAGAATATGTTCCTGACCCTTTATTTCATCTAAACTGACAGGTCTTAATAATTGTGATAAGGGTTCGTTTTTTTCACCCGTATTCCATAAAACGTTTGAATTCAAATGCCCTCACGCCTTATAAACCCAATTTAGATGCGAAATAATCGTGTGTTTGAATCAACCCTTGCTCTAGTGAAAAGTGGGATTTCCAATTTAATTTTTTTTCAGCTTTTGTAGCATCCAATATGCTTTTCCTTAAATCTCCGGGCCTTTCAGGTCCATATTGTGCTTCCAAATTGTAATGATTAATTCGCTTTGCCAACCGAAACAATTCCACTACATCTGTACCCTTTCCGGTTGCAATGTTATAAACTTCCTGTTTACCATTATCCATTGCCAACATATTGGCGTTTGCTACATCTTCAACGTAAACATAATCACGAATATATTGACCATCTCCATTGATGAAAACCGGTTCATTCTTTATCATTTTTTCTGTAAAAATAGCCACGACACCTGCTTCTCCATAAGGATTTTGACGAGGTCCATAAACATTTGAGTACCTGAGTACTGTATAATCTAATCCAAATTCCCTATGATAAAAATCTAAATAACGCTCTCCGGCAAGTTTAGAAATACCATAGGGTGCTACCGGTTTTTCCGGGGACTTTTCTGGTGTGGGGGTATTTTCTGGTTGATCCCCGTACATGGCACCACCTGTTGATGAAAAAATGAATTTTTGAATTTGATTTTTTCTTGCGGCTTCTAACAGATTTAAAGTACCTGTTATGTTTACCCCTTCATCAAAAACAGGTTCACGTACAGATCTTGAAACACTAATCTGTGCAGCCAAATGAAAAACGTATTTAGGTTTATGTAATTCAAATATATGGTCAACAATTTCTTTATTGGTGATGTCATCTTCAACAAAAACCACGTCTTTATGCAATAAATTTTCCTTTTGACCCGTTGAAAGGTTGTCAATAACAACAACATTTAATCCCCTCAAAATCAAGCTATCCACTACATATGAACCGATAAAACCGGCTCCGCCTGTGACTAAAGCAGTTTCCAAAGCTACTCCTCCTTTTCCTGCAAAAAAGCGACTAATTTAGGACAAGCTTTTTCACCCTTCTCCTTGACTGCAATCAGAAGATCGATTAGTTTTTCCGTTCTTTCCTCGGAATCCTCATCAAAAAAATGTTCCATTCTGCATGAAAGGTTATCCGATGCCTCTTCCGGTACACCCACCAATTCAACGAAAAATTTCTCTAATACGGAATGTACCCGTTCAAGAGATTGTGCACGTTTTAGTCCTTTTTCACTTAAAAGGATTAAACCATATTTTTCATAATTCACAAAACCAAGTTCTTTTAACCTTTTCATAGCGTTTGTGACACTAGGCAGACTAACATTTAAGAATTTTGCTATATCCTTTACCCTTGCAACCGGTTCGTTTTGAGTAATTTCGTAAATGACCTTCAAATAATCCTCTAAAGCTGGGGTCAATTTTTTAGTTTTTCTTCTCGCCATTTATTACACCTCCAATTTCATTTCCTTTAAATTTATATACCATGGTTCTTAGTATGGGTATTATAAAATAATATAACATAGAATAAGACGTAAAACAATTTGAACTATAACATAAAACTATTTGATGGAATATGAGTTCAATCTCATGAAGAAAAAACGAGGGGTAAAAGTGTTTAAATAGTAAAACCTTCATAAAACCGTTGTTAAACTGTGTTGATGTTATGTTATTTTAGGAAAAGTATGGTAAAATGTAATTGTAATTATTTCCTGATCTTTTTTTATTTCAGCTTGGTTGTTATTCATCACAAATCTTTTAATTAATAAAAAAAAATATAAATTAACTTTTAAAAGGGGGATGTTATGAAAATTTCTATTAGATTGATTTTAGGATTTGGTTTAGTCATTGCTGCTTTAATGGTTTTATTGTTTACCTCCATTATGAGAATGGATGATTTATCGACCAGCAGTGGTCAAATCAATCAATCGTTAGCAAGAACCAAAAACGATTTAAGTAATTATCAGTTGACAAACGCCTTTAAAGACGATATATTGGAAACGGTTCCATATATTCTGGCTGCCGGTTATTTAGACAGTATTGCGCAAGTAGAGGAACTAGAGACAAATTTTGAACAGAAGTTAACCACAATTGTTGAAAATTCTGGGATTCTGGGATATCAGGATGATCTGGGGCAGTTGATTACCTTAATGCAGGAAAACGCTGAATTGATTTTTAAGAATAAAAAAGAAGAGATTAGTTTGCAAGCAACACGCGATGAAAAAGGGGTGGTTTTGGATCAAGAACAGGAAAGCTTGAAAAAAGCCCAGGATTTAATCAAAAATATTAAAGTGGAACATCCAGAACTGTTTGAGAAAATCATTGGAATGATCGATCCAATTGAGCAAAAGTACAATTCCGAAGAGATCAAAGAATCCAATTACAACCGAGTTTCCAACGACCCTCAATTAAAACTGGATATTCAGAATGAATTTTTAACAGCTGGGTTGGATGAATTTTCAATGAGCGACATTGAAAACCTGTGGGTATCTGAGGCTGTTTCAGATGTCCTTCGACTGCCAGAATTTCAACAAATTGAAGAATTGGCTGCAGAACTCATCGCCGATCCAGATAAATTTGATTCCAATATCAAAAGAATCAACGAACTTTTTGATGCTGCAAAAAACGAAGTTGCAGAGATAGAGGGATTTGGTGATTTTTTGGCAAAGATTTCCGAGACACAATTAATTTCTGTATCAGTCAAGAAGTATGAAAGCCTTTTGGAAGAATTTAACGAATACGGCCAGGAGTTGAATCAGTTCAATCAGAGGATCAATGAAATCAACACCCAAATGGTGGAAATTGAAGCGGATATCAGAAAAAAGCAGGAAAGACAATTGAATGCCGTTAACAGTACAATTGCAAATGCGATCAATCCTTTAACAGATCAGATTTTGTCCGTTCAAAGCGCAAAAGAAGGGGTAATGAATCATTCTATTAACGGCATAGAAGAAAACGTCCAGCAGATGAACAACACGATCTCTTCTGTTCAAACGGGAATCGTGATTTGGATCATTATCAGTGTGTTGGCAGGGGTAGCTGTGGCCATTTGGATATTCTTCTCCATTCAAAGACCTATAAAAAAACTTACCGCTGTTGCTGAAAAACTTGCCAAGTTGGATCTTTCAGTGGAAATTGATGAAAAAGGCGGGAAAGATGAAATAGGTATCTTGACTACCACATTCAAAGAAATGGTTAAATCCTTCTCGAGAACCATCAAAGCTGTAAATAAAGAGTCTGAAGAATTGTCCAAGGAATCTCAAAACATCATTGTCAACGCCGGAGAAACGCAAAAGACCAACACGATTATTGTGGATAAGATGAAAACCATTGATGAGATGATTAACAGTTCCACAGAACAGTTAATGGATATCACAGATAACACCAACGGTGTATCCTCTCAGATGAATGTATTGGTTGAAACTGTTTCCCATCTTATCGAAGACACGCGGGTTAAACTGGAAGAAACGGAACAGAAAAAAGTTCAATTCATTTCATCCAGTCATAGTGTGGAAAAGATCGGAAGGGAAATTAACGAAACAATTAACCAGGTTGAAGGATTTAAGACCATCACAGATGAGATCAATCAGTTTGTTGCAGAAATTGAAAAGATAGCCGAACAAACCAACCTTTTGGCTTTGAATGCAGCGATTGAAGCTGCAAGAGCGGGAGAAGCCGGTAAAGGATTTGCCGTTGTGGCAGATGAAGTTAGGAAACTGGCTGTAGAGTCCAATTCAACGGCTTCGGAAATTCACAATAAACTTGACAACATTGCCAAGAGAATTGACAATGTAATCCGCTCCTCCGAAAAAAGCACAGAGGGAGTCAATACCTTGATTGACGATATTTCAGATATGTCAACCAGTATCGAATCCATTGTGTCCTCTTTCACGGAAGTCAACGATTCTGTTGGGGAGATTAAAGTAAGGATCGAAGCACAAAATGAGACCTTGAACACTCTGACAGAAAAAACCAACCGCATTAACGAAGAAATCAAGGATATTAATACCATTATCGATGAATTGACAACGGATATTGATGAAAATGCAACTTGTACGGAGAATTTAACAAAAGTCTCC
>CAYOFT010000079.1:0-7487 GCA_964403295.1 uncultured Thermotogaceae bacterium
TACCTTTAGCGTCTTTTATTGGACCAAATATTGCTTTCATTCCTGCTATATGATGAACACCACCATCGGAGAGAAACCCCCCGATGTGTTCGGGATGTCTTCTCCAGGAGGTATTCACATACTGATTTTCATTTGTCAGTCCTGCAAATTCATTCCAAATGAAAGAAACCGGTTCGCCAATGACTCCTTCTGATATCATTAATTTTATTTTTTGAAATACTTTTATATGTCGGAAATTTTCAGCGATATATAATAATCCGTTTTTTTGGTTCACATAATCCAAAATTTCCTTGGCCGTTTCTACATCTGTTGAAAGAGGTTTTTCGCAAATTACAGGAATCTTCTTGTCAATCGCTTTAAAGATAAATTCCTTATTTGCAGCAGTAGGAAGGGCAAGATCTACAGCATGAATTTGACCGTCTTCCAACATTTTTTCATAGGAATCGTATATAATTTGATGCCCATCAATTTTCTTTGACAATGCTTCAGCTTTTTCCTTGGTTCGGTTGTATAAAGCTGATATTTCGAACTGATCTTTTAATTGTTTAAGGGCTGGTAAATGCAATTCTCTTGCAGCTATCCCACAACCTACAATACCTAATTTGTACTTCCTCATAGATTATCACTGAAATACATAATATTGAGAATCATTGTACCGAATAAATGATAATCATTCATAGATGATTTCATAAGTCAGTTCGCTGGCTTCTTTAAGCATAGCTGAAACACCGCAATATCTATCCTGTGAAAGACTAACAGCTTTTTCCACTTTGTCTTTTTTGGATTCATCTTCCAGATGGAAAATGTACTTCAAGTGAATTTTTTTGTAAATCACAGGATGTTCTTCTGTTTTTTCATTTCCTACTTCAATCCTTAATGTGTAATTTTCTACTTTCATTTTTTTCAAAATAGAGACAACATCCATACCGGTGCATCCGGATAGTCCAACCAACAAAAGCTCCTTAGGTCTGACCCCTTTATCCTGTCCTCCGGAAGATTCACCAGCATCCAGAAGCAATTCATGCCCGGATTCTGTTTTTGCCAAAAATTCCATGCCACCTTTAAATTCTGTAATTAAAGCCATATTTTTCCCTCCATTAATTAAATATTTTTATTAAAGCCTCTTGTAGCGTTTCAAATTCAACAATTTCTATATCCGAAAAGACTGAATCGCTTAAACGTTTTTTAGTCTTTATTGGGACATACACCTTTGTGAATCCAAGTCTCTTTAGTTCTGTAATTCTTTTCTCTGGGAATGAAACCGCTCTTATTTTGCCATCAAGACCAATTTCTCCGAATGAAGCACTGCCCTTAGGGAACACACGATTCGTATAAGACGAATAAAGTGACAATGCTACCGGGAAATCAATCCCTGGATCTGTTGTTTTCAGACCACCTAACAGATTTATATATATGTCGTTTTTTTCCACTTCAATATTCAATCTCTTTGTTAAAACCGCTGTAATTAATGAGAGTCTTTCGGTATTGATGCCTTTGCTTAATCGTCTTGGACTTGAAAATTGAGCATTTACTACCAAACCTTGTACCTCAATGACCAATGGAGTATTTCCTTCAATAACCACTCCCAATGAATTACCTGAGAGGTTTGACTGTGTGTCATAGAATCGTTCGGAAGGGTCCAAAACTTCCAAGAGACCTTTTTCTCTCATTTCGAATACGCCTATTTCATTTGTTGGGCCAAACCTGTTTTTAACACTTCTTAGTATTCGTAAGTCTGTTTCATTGTTCCCCTCAAAGTATAAAACCACATCTACTAAATGTTCAACTAATTTAGGTCCGGCAATCTGACCGCTTTTTGTAATATGAGCAATGATTAGCACCGGGATTTTATTCGTTTTGGCGAATTCAACAATTCTTGAGGTACATTCTCTTATTTGAACAGCTCCACCGGGAAGGGAGTTAACATCCGAAGATTTCATGGTTTGAATAGAATCAACAATGACCACTTTTTCTTGTTCATTTTGTGAAATATCCTTTTCAAGATGCTCGATAGCAGTATCCAGGAAAGATGTGTTCATAACATGAACGTCTGAATCATTTTTAGTAACTCGTTGATATCTTAAAAAGATTTGTTCAAAGGATTCTTCACCGCTGATATAATAACTTTTTTCAAAATTAGCGCATAGTTGTGTAACCAAAGTACTTTTACCGACTCCCGGATCACCTCCAATAAGGATTACAGAGCCGGTTACCAGCCCCCCGCCTAAAACTCGGTTTAAGTGTTCAAACCCTGAGTCAATTCTTGACATATTTTGAAAATTTGCTGTTTTTAGCGAAAGAAATCCTTGATGGTTTGACCTTGAACGATTTGATTTATCAGATATGATAATTTCTTTTACTGAATTCCATTCACCGCACTGGGGACATCTGCCAAACCATTTTCCGCTTTCGTACCCACAGACATCACATAAGAATGAACTCCCTTTTTTTTTCATTAAATCGTTCCCACACCGATATAATTGTCACTTTCTTTTTTGACATCCTTTTTGACAAATTTTATGCCCTCAGCTTTGTTTAAAATTATTTTTATGATATCGCCTTCATGAAATTTATTTGCCAACAATTCTTCTGCCAGAGGGTCTTCGATGTTTCTTTGAAGGGCTCTTTTCAGTGGCCTGGCCCCATATATCGGGTCAAATCCTTCATCAATCAGGAATTCTCTGGCATTTTTACTTAGTTCAAGAGATAATTCCTTTTCACTTAATCTGACTGATAAATCGGAAAGTAGGATATCAATGATGGTACTGATATGTTCTCTGTTTAACTGATGGAAAACAATAATGTCATCCAACCGATTTAAAAACTCCGGCCTGAATACATTTTTAACTTCATTCATAACAGTTTTTTTCATATCCTGATATTTCATGTTGTCGTTATGCTGAATCTCAAAACCCAAGGCATTTTTAGATTTGTTGATAATTTCTCCACCGATATTGCTGGTCATAATTAAAATGACATTTCTGAAATCAACATTTCTTCCCTGAGAATCAGTTAATCTGCCTTCATCTGCTATTTGAAGAAGTATATTGTATACATCGGGATGTGCTTTTTCAATTTCATCTAATAGAATTACCGAATAAGGGTTTCTTCTCACCGCTTCGGTTAAAGTACCTCCTTCTTCATAACCCACATATCCCGGAGGTGCTCCGATTAATCTAGACACGGAGAAACGTTCCATATATTCTGACATATCGTATCTTAGAAGACTTTTTTCATTTCCAAAAAGATAAGTTGCCAAGGTCTTTGCCAATTCAGTTTTACCGACTCCGGTTGGTCCCAGGAACAAGAAGGTGCCAACTGGCCGTTTGGGATCTTTAAGGCCACTTCTAGCCCTTCTGATAGCCCTTGATATGGCAATGATGGATTCTTCCTGACCAACTACTCTTTCATGTAAGGAAGCTTCCATATTGAGCAGTTTGTTGCTTTCATCTTCCTCTATCTTGTGTAAAGGTATACCAGTCCATTTTGCAATGACATCAGCAACATCATCAAACCCAACAACTTCTATTTTATTTAAAGCCTCTTCCTTCCATTCATTGAATTCTCTGGAAAATGCTTCTTTTAATTCTTTTTCTTGTTCCTGCAGTTCTTTCGCTTTATAGTAATCATTTTGATTGGCAGCGCTTAGTCTCTTTTGCTTCAATAGGTCTATTTGATCTTCCATTTCTGTGAATTCTTCAGGCATTTTCAAAGCATTTAATCTCTTTTTTGCACCGGCCTCATCAATCACGTCGATTGCCATGTCGGGTAAAAAATGATCGGTAATATATGCCCTGGATAATTTGACACTTTCTTTTATAGCCTCTTGTGTGTATTCTACTTTATGATGCAACTCATATTTTGGTTTTAATCCCTCTAAAATTTTTATCGTCTGATCAAAGTCAGGTTCATTGACGGATATCTTTTGGAATCTTCTTTCCAAAGCTGCATCTTTTTCAATGTTTTTTCTATATTCATCCGGTGTTGTAGCACCAATACACTTAATTGTCCCATTAGCTAAGGCAGGTTTTAATATATTCGCCGCATCAACCGCACCTTCTGCAGCACCAGCTCCAACAATTGTATGTATTTCATCAATAAACACGATAATATTTTGATCCTGTTGAATGATTTTCAAAAGCTTTTTCATCCGCTTTTCAAATTCCCCACGATATTTTGTTCCAGCGATCAAAGAAGCCATATCTAGAGAAATGATGGTTTTATTTTTTAATATGACAGGAACTTTGTTTTGAACGATTCTTTCAACAAGGCCGTTGACAATTGCTGTTTTTCCAACCCCGGGTTCTCCGATTAAAACTGGATTGTTCTTTTTTCTTCTGATTAAAATTTGCATCAATCTTTGGATTTCATTTTCTCTGCCTATAACAGGATCAAGATTGCCCGATTCTGCCATTTCATTTAGGTTTGTTCCGAATTCTTCCAGTTGTTTGATCAGATAATTGTTTATCTTTTTATCTTCACCAAATCCCAAATCTTTTTTTGGATTCATACGTGTTAAAAGGTCTCTGTTCAAAGTTGTGACATTAACATTTAATCGGGACAGTATTCGAACTGCACCGTTCTGATTATGTCTTAGTATGGCTAAAAAAACATGTTCTGTTTCGATTTTTTGGGTTTCAAAAACTTTTGATTCTTCAAATGCCATTTCCAAAATACTTTTCAGTCTTGGGGATATTTGTGGAGACATGCTTGAGGTTCTTGTAAAGCCTTGTCCCAGAGATTTTAAAATCTCGTTTTTAATATCTTCATAATCTATATCGTATTGATTGACCAGTATATCGTAAACAGTGCTGGAAGAAATTTTTGCTACTGCCAATAAGATATGTTCAGCATCAATCAATCTGTGTCCAAATGTTTCTGCTTCTTTTTGTGAAATTAGAAATAGTTCTGCAGCTTCCTGAGAAAATTTATCGAAATACATTCAAATCACCTCTTTTATCTCCAGGTATGGTTTAGACGTAAAAAACATCTTCAACATAAAGTTTGTGCAATGATTAAATCAATTACTTCTTCTATCCCCAGCCCTTCCTCTTTCCAAAGAAAAGGGAACATACTTTTTTCAGTAAATCCGGGTATTGTATTTATTTCATTCCAGTAGAGAATATCATTTTCTTGATCATAAAGAAAATCGACGCGCCCTAAATCTTTGACGTTAAAAAGATCAACAATTTTTTGTGTTTGGTCATAGATTTTCTTTTTAAAGGTTTGATTCATTGTTTTTACCGCTTTTAGCTTAGTGCTGTTATTGGAATATTTTGCTTGAGTTGTGTAAAATTCATCTTCATATTCAATTGTTCCGGGAATTGAAAATTTTTTCCTTTTATTACCAATAAAAGCTATTTCATATTCTAAGCAATTATTGATTGCCTTTTCTACAATAATGTTCTTATCGTAATTTAGAGCAATTTCTAAAGCATGTATAATTTCGCGTTCTTCGTTTACTTTTGAAATCCCAAAAGATGAACCTGTTTTTGCGGGTTTAATAAAACAAGGTAAACCCAATTCTTGCATAATGGTTTTTTCAATCACTCCATTTCTTTCAGGATAAGGATATTCTAAACAGAGAAATTGTGGTTGACAAACATCGCCTAAAGCAGCTTTTTGTCTGCTTTTGATTTTATCATAACATGTTAAACTAACGCTTTCATCAGAACCGATGTATGGTGTTTCTGTTTTCGCCATTTGATGTTGTAATTCACCGTCTTCGCCAAATTCTCCGTGAATAAGGGGGAACCAACAATCGATCATTGAGTAAGAAAATGGGAAAACTCTTTTTTCTGTATCGATACTTGGATCGACTTTCTCAACTAATACATTCGATGAATATTCCTGACTCCTCCAAAATCCTTGTTGGTCGACAAAATAAGGGTACAATTGAAAATGGTAATTTGAATTATGTTGACTAAAAGCTTGAAAAATGTATCTTGCTGACTTTATTGAGATGTTATGTTCATAGCTTTTTCCGCCAAAAACAACTCCAATATTGATAACTTTTTCACGATCCTTTTAAAAAGTCTTCGGGCAAATAATAATCATTAGGGCAAATTTTCAACGATTCATCTATATTATTTGAATTACCAGTGATTTTTCCCGTAAAGTTGATTAAAAAATCTCCGCAAGTTTCATTTGAAATTAGAATATCAAACATTTCATTCGAAGAAAAATAGTTCGACGAAATAGTGACGATGGGTTTGGAGACCAAAAGAATCCCTGCACGATTATTCTCATAGAGCCTATTACTTGAAATGATTGCCTCTGTATTACCTGAGGCATAAATACCATTGTAATTGGAATGAATTTGATTTTCGGAAATTTTAACAGGTTTTTTCCCACCTAAATAAATGCCAGATCCGAAAGATTGAATTGTATTATTTTCGATGATGGTTTTACCAACCCCCACAAGCATAATGCCATTGGTATTAATATTTTTAATCGTATTAAAGTTACCGGATATCTGATTGTTCATGATCTTAATTTCGTGATTTAAAGTACCCGCACGTATACCATCTTTACTAGAGACAATTTTATTACCGCTGACAGTTGCATTTGTCATAGCGAGGGAAATGGCAATAGACTCTCCATAAACAGTCATGCCCGAAACAGTTAATTGATTGCAGTTTTCAACCATTATCGTTGGTAAATTAGGATTGAGGGGTTTTAAAATAACGTTATGTGTATTCACCCCTTCAAGAGTAAGTGATTTCGAGAATCTTAGGTTTTCTACATAATTCCCGGCAAATATTCTTATGACATCGCCATCACGGGCTTCTAATACAGCTCCTTTAATGGTTGTGTACTGAGAATTTGCCCCCCCAACTTCAATTACTTTTGAAAATAACATGGTGCTAACAATAAAAAATATCAATATGAAAAAGCAATACTTTTTCATAAAATCCCCCCTCTGTTTTACTGTTTTTCCAAACTCTCCAGTCTAAAAGTCGGCGTGTTTTCATAATGATTATAGACGGTTTGAGTTGGGAAAGCAAAGCCAAAGCCTTTTTCATCAAAAATACGTTTGATTTCCAAGTTAATTGCCTGATGTGCATCCATATAATCCAAATAATCGTTGGAATTGACATAGTAAACGATTTCGAAATTAAGGCTATAAGCACCGTATTCAACGAAATGAGCTCGGTCAAATGTTACATTCGGAATTTTCGTGATAATATCTTTGATCAAATCGGGAATTTCTTTCAGTTGCTGAGAATTTAAGCCATACACAAAACCCAAACGGTAGGCTATTCGACGTCTGATCATTCGTTTGAAATTCTTAATCCTTGAACTGGTTAAGTCAGCATTGGAAATGATCAATTGTTCTCCAGTGAGACTGGTTAACCTTGTGGTTTTTACCCCGATATGTTGAATAGTTCCTGACATATCCCCTATGATAATAAAATCTCCCGGTTCAAACGGTTTATCAAAAAGAATTGAGAAGTAACTGAATAAATCACTGAGTATGGATTGAG
>CAYOFT010000080.1:0-7419 GCA_964403295.1 uncultured Thermotogaceae bacterium
CTTTGAGCTTGTTTAATTCTCGCTGGTTTTGCTTCTATTGTTGTCCGTTTTTCAAAGAACTAAAAAAATGATGGCGCAAAATTAAGTTTTTTCGCATCACATGTTGAAACCTTTGCTCCACTTACTCAATTTGGCGCAGCAGGGGTATATTACCATTATTTCAATGATTTGTCAATTAAAGAAGGCTTTCCTGTGGGTTAACTATTTGTAAAACGGTTTTTTCGCTGAAAAATGCAAATGTTCGGCTTTTCCCAATAGTTCTTTTGTGAAGCAATATTTTTCTTCGATTTCCACAATTCTATCCATTTGTTCGATAATGGCTTCTTCCTCATACAGGCCAAAAACAATTTTCCCTGCAATTTGGATGTCTTCAAATTCCGTTTGTGATATAAGTTTTTGTAGATCTTCAGGAGAAAAGAGATGTGTTTCAAAGGTACGTTTACTAACTTCACTATTTCCAATTTCAGTCTTTTTTTCCTTTTCGATTTTTATGAAAGCATCTAAATCTCCTGTTGAAACAGAATCATTGAGAAAGGCGTAGAGGTTATCAACTGAGCCAATTAACAAACCTCCGGGTTTTAGTACGCGAAAGGCTTCTTTTATTGATTCTTTAGGATCGATGGAATAGCTAAAAACATCTCCTTGCGCATTTACAATATCAAAAAGCTCATCTTCTGTGGGTATCTTCTCGGATATTCCTTCGATAATAGAAACAGGTTTCTCAAGGACTTCAGCTTTTAGTTGAATGATTTCAATCATGTTCTTCGATGGTTCAATGCAGGTCACCTGATCCCCTCTTTCAACGAAATATTCCATCCAAAAGCCTGTGCCGGAGCCAAGATCTAATACATTGAGTGGTGATTTTAGGTTACTTAGTTTAATCACCCTTTCCAAAAGTCTTTCAGTGATTGCATGATAAAGTTTCCAGTAGGGCTCTTCGTATTGAGAATCATACAAATGAGCAATTTCGTTGTAATAATCCCAGGATCTTCCCATTTCAGTTTCTCTCAGCCATTTTCGCCATGAGCTTTTTGTTGTTATGATAGAGTTCCAAAAAGTTTTGGTAGTAGGTTTCGTATCTTTGATGATTATCCCGGTTAACCTTCACAGGTTTTTTCAACTCAATCCAGTCTTTTATCTTTTCCGGTTCCATAAAAATCCCAACTCCTAATCCGGCTAGAAAGGCATCTCCAAGGGGTGCTTCCACTTCATTTTTAATTAATTTCATATTAAATCCGGTCACATCGGCAAAAATCTGTACCCATTCTTTTGATTTCGCCACACCTCCGGTAATCATACAATCATCGCTCAATTTTATACGTGCTTTTTTTGCTTCATCCATATTTTGTCTCAATGAATAAGCGGCAGATTCCAAAAGTGCTTTGTAGATGTGTTTTCTTTGATGATACAAGGAAAGTCCTATTAACATTCCCCTTGCATCCGGATCCCATATGGGTGATCTTTCACCCATAAAATAAGGCAAAGCAAGAAGACCATCACTACCGGGCGGCACGTCCTTTATTTGTTCCTCTAAAAGCTGATAGGCGTTGATTCCCGTTCTTTTTTCCATTTCCTTTTCCATCTGGGCGAATTCATCTCTGAACCACTTTGCAACAGCTCCATTAGTTGAACTTCCTCCGAAAGTGTAAATTTTTTCTTGTTCGTAAACGACATAAGGGAAGTTTACAAGCCCCTTATTTAGATTTTCTCCCTCATGAACAGTTCCCCAGCACATTGAAGTACCCGCCATGGCAACGTGTTCTCCTTCTTCAAGAACGCCGGCACTGAATTGAGTAACGGCAGCGTCGATCCCTCCGGATATGATGGGAGTTCCTGATCTTAAACCCGTTATCCCTGAAATCTCTCCGGATAAATACCCCGCTATTGAACTGGAAGGAATCAATTTATCCGGTAATTTTGCTATATCTATGCCTAATTTGTGACACAAGTACTCAGACCAAGTCATTCTTTTCAAATCAAACACTCCACCAATGTTTCCGGCGGAGGAATAATCTATGGATTGTTCACCGGTTAATTTGTAGATGACATAATCTTTGGGTGTGACAAATTTGTGGGTATGTTTCCATATTTCCGGCTCATTGTCACGAATCCACATCATTTTCGTGAATCCAAAGTATGAGTCAACATAATTTCCGGTAATCTGAAATAATTCCTTTTCATCAATGTTCTGTTTCACCCATTCAGTCTGTCTCTTAGCGCGCCTATCCATCCAAATCAGACAGGGATAAATCGGTTCATGATTTTTATCAACGGGTACTCCTGAACCACCATATAAACCGCTGATTCCCACAGCTGCTATTTGATTTGATTTTAAACCGGATAGATCCACAGTTGATTTGATCGTTTTGCAAACCGCTTTCACCCAAATATCGGGATGTTGCTGAGCCCATGTAGGTCTAGGTGTTTCAACGGGATACTCAGAGAATCCGGAAGCAATTAACTTTCCTTTTTCAGATATAATAATTGCCTTTGTCCCACTTGTTCCTATATCGATACCCATTAGATACATATTGTGCACACTCCTTAATTAGAAACTCCTGATTAGTCCGCCTATCAACAAATCCCAGCCGTTGATAATGACAAAAAGGAGGATTTTAAAGGGCATGGAAATTAAAACAGGAGGGATCATAATCATCCCCATGGCCAACAAAATGCTTGCCGTTACCATATCAATAACAATAAATGGTATGTATAACAGGACACCCATTTTGAAAGCAACTTCTAATTCACCCACAATGAAGGAAGGGATAATAATTTCAAGCCCTGCATCCTCAATCTCTTCAACGGGATCCCGTTTTGTTGCTTCTAAAAGCATATCCACATTGTCTTCATTCCGATGTATTTTCAACTGTCTGACCATAAACTCTTTAAAAATATCCCCGGTTCTGACAAACATTTCTTCATAGCCTATCTGCTCATCCCGGTAGGGAATATACGCATCGTCCCAAGTTTGAATGAAAACAGGCCACATGATAAACATGGTTAAGAACAGGGATAAGGCAATCAAAACTTGGTTTGGAGGAGATTGTCTTGTTCCCATGGCATTTCTCAAAATACCCATAACCACCATTATCCGAGTAAAGGATGTAAACATGATCAAGATAGATGGTGCCAGAGTAATGATCGTTAATAGAAGGATAATTTCAAGTGTTACAACAAGATCATCCGGATTTTCAACCCGGCCAATTCCCAATTCCAGTGATGGCAGCGGAATTTGAGGTTCAGCAGACGGAGCGGTTATGCAAAAGATAAGCAATAATGCAAGTATTATGATGGGTGCCTTAATCTTTTTGAACAAATCAAAAACGCCTTCCTTTATCCATCGTACTTGTCTAATCTTTTTAGTTGGTCTTCGAATATTTTCCGATTGATGATTTTATTAAAGGCAGAATTTTTCGTTGAAGCATATTTAAGTTTTAATTCTTCTTTTCTTTTCTCATCCTCAATTTTTTCAAGTATTTTAATTGAGCCTTGAGAAGTGAGTATCACATAAAAATTATCAGCATATTTAATCAAATGGATATTCGCAAATTGATCGATTGTTTGGGAAGCCAATAGTGTAAAAAAATCACTTTTAATCTTAATTCCTTTCCCGTTTTTAAGCAACCAGTAGACAAGATAAAGTATCACAAAAATAAAAATAGCCGCTAACAGAAAAGGCAAGAAAGCTCCAAAAAGATTTCCTGCCTGAATGCCATTTGCTACGTTCGTACTTGTGGACATATAATTTTATGTTAACCGGTGACTTTGTTCAAAGCCTCAATAACCCTTGAATGTTGAAATGGTTTGACAATGAAGTCCTTAGCTCCTGCTTGAATAGCATCTATAACCATTGCCTGTTGTCCCATTGCACTGCACACGATTACTTTAGCCTCAGAATCAGCCTCTTTAATCTTTTTGATTGCATCAATCCCATTCATCTCAGGCATGGTAATATCCATTGTGGTCACATCAGGTTTCAATTCCTTATACCTTTCCACGGCTTCCAATCCATTGGCCGCTTCTCCAGCAACCTCGTAACCGTTCTTTGTAACGATGTCTTTTAATATCATTCTCATAAATGCAGCATCATCGACAATGAGAACTCTCTTACCCATTTATCATTACCTCCCAGTTTTATACATTTTGATGAACAATGTTGGCAATTTCCAGTATTAACGATATGCTCCCATCACCAAGTATTGCCGCTCCGCTAAATTCATTTACATCTTTCAGCAATTTTCCCAGTGATTTTATAACGATATCATCCTGGCCAAGCAAACCGTCCACTACCAGTCCAAATTTCTTATTCCCAACCTTCACGATAACTACATGTATATTTTCTTTATCCTCGTCGATAGATAATTGGAAAACTTCCTTTAACCATACAATCGGTATAATTTCACCACGTATGACAACTACTTCTCTGGACTGAACAATTTGTATTTCCGAAGTAGGAAGATTCAAGGTGCTATCTATCGAAGCAATCGGAATTGCATAAACAAGATTGGAAACCTTTACCAACAAAGCTTGGATAATCGCTAACGTAAGTGGAAGCCTTATAGTGACTTTTGTTCCTTTTCCTTTTTCACTTTCTATTGATATGCTTCCGTTGAGGTTTTCAATAGAAGTTTTCACAACATCCATTCCCACACCACGACCGGATAAATCCGTAACCTCTTCCTTTGTGGAAAAACCTGGCATGAATATAAAGGAAAAGACTTCCTCATCACTTAAGGCTGCAGCTGACATTTCATCAATCAATCCACGCTCAACAGCTTTTGCTATGATTTTTTCTCTGTCAAGACCTTTTCCATCATCTTGAACATCAATCACCACGTTATTCCCTTCATGCTTTGCGTCCAACCTGACGATACCTGTGGATGGTTTTCCCTGTTTATAGCGTTCTTCCGTTGATTCAACACCGTGATCAACTGCATTTCTTAGAAGATGGACCAAAGGATCGCCAATTTCTTCAACGACTGTTCTGTCTACTTCCGTTTCTTGTCCACTGATAATCAGTTGAATTTCTTTGTTGTTATTTCTGGCTAAATCCCTTACCATTCTAGGGAATCGATTAAAAACATAGGAGATTGGAACCATTCTGATCTTCATGACGATGTTCTGCAAATCAGATGTATTTCTGCTTAACTGTGCCAAACTCTCATCCACTTGCTTAATTTCATATTTTTTCAACGTTTCATTTATTCTACTTCTTGCAATTACCAATTCAGCCATTAGATTCATAAGAGTATCTAATTTTTCAGTATCCACTCTAATGGTTCTTGTCAATTTTGATGACGCAGTTTGAGGTTTTCTGGTACTGGTATTTTCATCCTCTTGATTAAACTCATCATTGTTCATAACCGGGATGTTTTGTTTTTGGTTCTCCATTTTACCATTGGTAGGTTCCTCAAATTCATTCTGATTCATAATTTTACCCCCGGACTCATTTTTCACCGTCAAAATGAAAATTTTAACATTCTCAATTTCAGATATTGAAGAGATCGCTTTCACCAATTTACTTTCAGTGAGTTTTGATAAGAAGATAATTTCAACTTCTCTGTCAAAAACCTCATCTTCGATCTTTTCAACATCGGGTTTGCTGAAAAGTACCTCAGAGTTCAGTTCTTCCAGTTTATGGAAAACCATATACATACGAGCGCTTTTTAACAATGTTCCCTCTTCAAGTCTGATTTTTGCATAATATGGTTTATAACCTTCGCCTTTACCTTCTCTGAGAACCGCCATAACTTCATTGGGGATGTCAATTGGAGAATCACTTCCCACACTGGCTTCTTCCATAATCATTTCTTTCGTCTCTTCAGCTTTTGTTTGACTTTTAGATGTATCTTTTTTTTCTAAAACTTCGCCACTTAATATTCTTTCATATTGGGATAAAACTTGAGAGATATCAACAGATTCATCGGAGCCGCCTGTACTGATTGCATCGGTCATCTTTTCCAATAAGTCAACACCTGCAAACAATAAATCACTGTTTTCATGTGTAACTTGAACCTTTTCAGTTCGAATCAAATCAAATATATTCTCCATCCTGTGGGAAAGTTTGGCCATATTTGAAAAGCCCATTGTCCCGGACATTCCCTTCAATGTATGTATAGTTCGAAAGATCTCATTGATGGCTTCCATATTATCGGGTTCGTTTTCCAACAAAAGCATTTGTTCGTTCAGGGTGCTCATATACTCTTTTGTTTCATCAATAAAGGTACTTAAATATTGATCAAATTCACTACCCATATTGGCACCTCCAGGAATTTGTCTACGTTTATCAGATTATACCATATTTTTTTGTTTATAAAATAGCAGCGCCAATAGAGGCTAGCTCTGATCTTTCACCCTTTGTGAGATGTAAATGAGCTGCAATCTTCTGCCCGTAAAATCGTGACCCGGCATACATCAAACCGTTACTCATCTCGTCTAAATAAGGATGATCAATTTGTTCAGGATCACCAGTTAATATAATCTTACTGTTTTCACCAACACGCGTAATAATTGTTTTAATTTCATGAGGTGTCAGATTTTGGGATTCATCTATAATAATCAGCTGATCAGGAATGGATCTGCCTCTAATATAACTTAATACTTCTATCTCAATTAAATTTCTTTTTTTCAGATATTCTTCTGCTCTTATTCCCTTTTTCCCAAACAAAAATTCCAAATTATCAAAGATAGGCTGTACCCAAGGTCTTAATTTCTCTTCAGCTGAACCGGGAATAAATCCTATATCCTGACCCATCGGAACAACCGGTTTAGTTACAATCATCTTCTCATATTTTTTTTCTTCCATGCATAACTTTAATCCTGCCGCTAAAGCAATCAGCGTTTTCCCGGTACCGGCTGGACCAGTTAATGTGATTAGTGAAACGGTTTCATCCATCATGGCATCCAGTGCAAATAACTGTTCTTTATTTAAGGCAAATATACTGTAAAACTTCGATTCAAAATTGTATTTTAAAGGGATAATCGAATCGCTCTCTTTATTCACCTTTCCAAAATATTGATCATTTAAACTGATATACATATTCGGGTGAACATCTTCAGATTTTACATTCAATGAATCTAAGGGTATCATTTCTCCCGAAGCGAATCGTTCGGTGACATCCGCCTTCAATTCATCTCTCTTGATGTCTAAAAAACCCATATATTGTTCTATTTCAGATTTATCCTTCAAATAATCCTGAGAGTTGATCCCAATGGCTTCGGCTTTTAACCTGAAATTAATGTCTTTTGTGACCAGAATGGTTTCCAATCCCTCATCAGATTCTTTCGACAGCCGCAATGCATAAAGAAGAATCCAATTATCCTTTAACTCTCTCTTTAAAAAAGGAGGAATCTCAAAATTGTTTTTGTGATAGACCAAGACCTTTAGTTTCCCGCCCCTTTCCAACTCAATACCAT
>CAYOFT010000081.1:0-1541 GCA_964403295.1 uncultured Thermotogaceae bacterium
TTCAATTTCAATGAAATACTGCTGAACGCTTTCTAATACATATGGAAACGGTGTTTTGAGTAAATCTTCCTTTTTGAATGATTGGATCATGGTTCCGTTTTTGCTGATGACTTCCAAAGGACGTTTATCCACCGTTGTCATCAGATACTTTTCCTTGGTGAATCCGATTCCGATCTGTTGTGATCTTTCAATTAATCCGTGATTGTGGAAACCGGATTTTAACGTTCCAAAAGCACATAATAATGTTTTATCTTCCATCATCTATCCCTCTTTTCAATGCTTTTAATAAACCGCATGGTTTGTTGGATGATTCTTCTTTTCTGATTTTCCGGGATGACTCTTTTTTGAATGAGATTGTTGACCTTGTTATGTTTAAACAACTGATAATCTTCCGGAGAAATCTCGAGAAAATTGATTAATGGCGTTTCCTTTGATTTCAACCTTAAGTATCGTCTGTACTCTTTTTTGTAAGCCAATGCCAGACTAAAGCAAAGAATCTCTGAGATGAACCGTTTGTCTTCAATGATGTCCTCTTTTAGTTCTTCGATCATGACATTGGTTTCGTTTATAAATGTCTTTCTCAATTGGGCATTCATTTGCTTAGTTTGCTCTCTTTTTTGCCATTTTTCATCCAAAAGGGCCTTTGTCCGATAATATTCTTCCCCCGGATTGAAGTCCTTTTCCAGTATCTTTCTCTTCAGGACTCCCACATAGGGAACAATCTCTACATGATGATCCTTTTCATATTGTGAAACGGCATAATCAACGTCTTCTTTTGTAACAGGCTCTTTTCTCTTCAAATATTGCTCATAAATCTCTTTTGCCAAAAGAGAATATTTCCCGAACAGCTGAGACAACAAGCTCATTTTCTCACCCCCCCTTTTAAATCTTGAAAACGCTCAACGTTTTGGCCATTGCTTCCATTTCCTTTTTATAGTCTTTGTTCCAGCCCGCAACCGTTCTTCCCCGTATCAAATTATCTACAATAGTGCGGTAGAGATTTTTCAGCAACCGATACAGATCAAAACAGAAAAACTTATTCTCCTCCAGAAATGCCGGAACACCGCCCAAACCAAATATTCTCACCGCTTCAGCCTTGCCGTCTACTGATTCGTAACCGTGCCCGGAGAGATTGCGCATGGTGGAAAAGCGCATCCCTTTTTTAAGGACTCCATCATAACCGCCTATTGCTTCCACCACTTCCGGGTAGTGCACCTTGACATAGGTCAGGATCGACACGACAATATAGGTGGGCTCATACATAAAATCCACCCTGGCCTCCGAACACATCGCGCTGTCATCTTCCGGTAGGCACCAGGACAGATTCCGGGGAGATTTCAAGTCCGTTCGCTGCCTTTTGATGAGGTCTTTGACGGTTTCCTTTAACTCGTTGAACATAAAGGCGTTTTCGGGGACTTTGTTGGTGGCCAGTGTGTTTAAAAAATCGTACAGTTGTTGTTTGACTCGGTACATTTCTTCTATTGAACCTTTTACCGGGATATCAAAGGTTGTCAGCATGGTGATCATCTCCTTTCATTTTT
>CAYOFT010000081.1:1641-3829 GCA_964403295.1 uncultured Thermotogaceae bacterium
AGCTTTTCCTCTTCCTGTAAAACTTTCAGATACCGTTCATCAAAGGCTTCCCATTCAGACTTTTCCAAAACGGGAACCCTAAATTCTGCCAACTCTTTTAACGTGATCTTTTTAAGAATACCGGATTCAAGGATGGCCGTTTCAATCATATGCTTTCCGTATTCACTTCTGATGAGTTCAAACAGGAAAAACGGGGAGTATTCGCCTTCTTTCACATGTATCTTGATCATGTTCATTCCCGCACCGATTTGTGCTTCTTCCGGAATCTCCCTGACGATACCCACTTTCCCCGTATCTCCACGGGTGACAAAGATCAGATCGTTTTTTGCCAAAAGGGTTCGCCAAACCCCTTTATCCTCTTCTCCGTACCAATAGGCCTTGGCATTGTCTAACACCACTTGCCCGTGGGTGTCTATGTCGGAGGATTTGAGAAAATAGACCTTGTTGGGTTTTTTCGCTGTCTTTTTTTCAGATAAGCCTTTTATCCCCCCTGAAATACCACTGCTGATCTCGGCAATGTCGTTGATACTGATTTTTTCCCTGAGATCCAATTCCAAAAACATGGGATTCGCCTGTTTCAACCGCTCCTTGTGGATATAAAAAGAAGGGGTCAGGGAATAATCGTTGCTTTTGATATCCTCCATCAGCACCCAGAGACTGTTTTCTCTTTTTTCTTCATCCGTCTGATAGTATTCTGAAAGCCCCTGAGAACGTTTGTTTTTTTGACCGGTATACGCCATCATGTTGACTTTCTCACTTTTTTGATTCTCACCGAACATAAGAATACAAGGCGTAAAAGAGGATAATCCACCCCTGGTTTTCTCCAGTTGAATCACCGTGGTCAAGTTGTTGTCCAGCAAAATATTCTTTCTGATGGCCTTTTCCCTCCCCTTTGTCTTCAGGGAATTCAAGTTGATCAGCCCGATCAGCAAGCCGGTATCCTTTTTTGAAGCCAAGGCATGTTCCAAAAACGCCAGATCACTTTTGGTCGTATAGCCGTACTTGAAACGCATGAATTCATCCCGGGCAAAAACATCGGAATCGATTTTAAGCCCCTGTGGAGGATCCACCAGAACCAGATCATACTGCTGGATGGTCTCTTCGGAAACGTTTGACGGGGAAGACAACGTATCGCCTCGGTAGATATGTTCCGAAGGGATGTCAAAGATTGCCAGGATGTTTTTCATATTCGCCCATAGTATGGGATCAATTTCCTGTCCGGCAAAGGTGAGTGATTTTTCTCCCACTTTCTTTAAAATGGAAACAAAGCCCATGCCGATTCCGAAGGCCGGATCGTAGACACTTGAAATGGCTGAAAAATCAATCGTGGCCTGAATGAAATTGTAAAACTCGGCGTTATTAATAAGCCCCTCATTAAAAGGATGGCCCATGTACAACGAAGTGTCTTTTAAATAGTCATAGATGCTAAACACCGTTTCCTGGATGTCATCGCCTTTGAGGTTCTGAATACTATTGCAAAGTTGAAAATAGGCCTCTTTATTAAAGTGATTCACCTTCTCCGTAAACAACTCAAGGCCCTCATACTTTTCAGCAAATCTCTCCCCCGCTTCCCGAAATTGCTCAGAGATGATCCCATTGTGGCCCAATTTCCCTTTGCTTTCCTTGAGAATCAACAACAAAGCATTCAGCAAATACAGACTATCCGCAAGCCTTTCCTTTTCAAAACAATTCATGAGTTTGTTGATGGTTTTCTTTTTCATCCAAGCACCTCAGTTGTATTTTATATATTGCCATTTATATGGTATCATATATAACGTAGATTGTCAAGTGTATATTATATATTTCTCCAAAAAGATACGATTCAGATTTCAAAAAATATGCTGATCATTTCTATGAACACTTTAAAAAGACAAATTAAAACAAAAAACTCACAGGAGGTGGAACATGAACAAAGGAGGATTTTGGTTAAAAGAAACAACTGTATATCATACACTTATTGTCGATATCGGTTTTCATTCCCACATACGCTACTTGATCCGAAACCATTCAGCCTTTCAAATCTCAAAAGCAACCATCGAAAAAACCTATGCCAAATACAACGAAAAAATGGGATTTGAAGGCCGTGCCAGAGAAGAACTGATGATAACCGCCCTTACAAATGGGTGGATAAGAGTCAGACATCATCTTTCCCCCTATGATCATTGGATCATTCAGTGTGATGGGCTAA
>CAYOFT010000081.1:3929-5970 GCA_964403295.1 uncultured Thermotogaceae bacterium
AAAATTGTAACCGTGATATAATATATTCAAGGGGTGATGGGCTTGAATAAAGAGATAAAATTTGACAAAAACTTAATCATTATCATCATTTTGTTCATTGTCGTTTTTGTTTTAGGTTTTCTTGGATGGATGGAATTTTACGAGAATATTGACCGTGAAGTCTCTAACCTGCGGATAACTGTATTAACAGCCGGTTTGTTTTACAAAAACATCTTCTGGCCAGTCATAGTTGAGCATATGGGAATTGCGGAATATAATATTCCGGTTCTTTTAAATATTGCCAGATTAACAGCTCCTTTGTTACTGGCTTACGCTGTCTTTTTTGTTGTCATATCCATTTTTAAGAAAACCGCTTTAATTTATTTCTACAGGTTTTTCAAAAAGGATTATACAATTATCGTGGGTTATAACGAAAGAGTCCATTCATTCATTAACAACTCTAATAAAATATCCGGAGATAGCGAACCAAAAGAAAAACAAAGGTTTGTTTTGTTTACTGAAAAAGAGAATATCCCATTATTGGAAGAAAAGAACCTGATCATCTTTGATAATGAAAAAGAGATTCTGAAAAAAGTCATGAAGTTAAAACCCCTTAAGGCCAATAAAATCATACTCTGGCATGAGGACGATTTGAAAAACAAAGAAATTCTTATGACCATTCTCCAAAACAGAAAAGCGATCGACAAGCTAAAGAAAATGAAAGATATCTTTATCCACCTTGAAACCCCCTTATTAAACGAGAAGATGAAAAGAACAGAGCCTGATTCAAAACTTAGAATACATACATTTAGTATTTATAATATCATCGCTTCATCAGTCGTAGACAAATATGCGCCTGATCAATACTTTGATCTAACTGACTGTGATAAACAGTTGAAAATTATTATCTTTGGTTTTGATAGCTTGGGATATCATGTGCTGGTTGAAATGCTACAAATGTATATTTTCCCAAACTTGAACAAATTACAAATCACCCTAATAGATAACGATATAGAAAAGAAAAAACAAAAATTCTTTAATCATTACCAAGCAATAACCCAATATGCCGATATTGACACCATGGAATATTCTGACTTCCTTCAGAATTTTGGGCATGAAAAAATAGCGGATCTGGATATGTGCTTCACCTGTTTCCAAGATCCTATGGAAAATGATTTCATCGCCAAAAAAACAAGGCAGCTATATTTTAAAATGAATTCGGATGATGCAACACCTAAGATCATTCAAATAATGGTCAATATTGAAAAAGAGAATCTTCATAAATATTATAAAAAAGAAAAAAGAAAGCATAAGGAGAAAAAGCCGAGGAAGAAAAACGATATTCTTTATGACACGATAACGAACGAAAATAAAATTTTAAATATTGAAACAGCTGAACTTGATGAAATCATAAATTACGATAACATCATCCAAAAAAATAAAGAAAACGAAAAAATAGCAGAACAAATTCACGAATTCTATAGAAGAAAGTTCAATTTAGATATGCACGAATGGAAAAACTTGAATGACTATTTTAAAGAAGAAAACCTTTATGTGGCACGACATCTACATTATAAAATGAGATATCTCAATTATAAAATGATATCTATTAATGAACCGGGTGTCCCGCTGGATTTATCCAAACTGGAGAAGACAAAACAAGATATGCTTGCAAAAGTAGAGCACGATCGATGGAACATGAGGAAAATATTAAATGGTTATATACATGGCGATAAAACTGATAGTAATTTTAGAGATAAAATAAAAATACATAAAGATATTGTCGCTTGGGATCAATTAACAACAAAAGATCAAGAAAAGGACTATACAACAGTTGAAAATATCCAAACTATACTAAGTCCGGTAGGTATGAAAGTTGTAAGAACGAAAGAATATAATGTTTTTATCGCAACTTTTGGAGAAGTAAACTATCAACGTGCGGAGTTAGAAAATCTAATCCGCTCGTTAAATGAACGATATGACAATACAGGCATTTCTATCAAAACTGTCGTTCTGGGAGATATTGGGAATGCACAAAAACCGGAGTATTTAAGTAAACTCA
>CAYOFT010000081.1:5980-7354 GCA_964403295.1 uncultured Thermotogaceae bacterium
GCGGGACAGGCCGTAGATGGCCAGCGACCGGGGAGCGAAGAAGCGGTCCATGACTGCAAAAAAGGGGTTTATATAAAGCCCCTTGTCTGGCAAAAAAACTTGATTGATTTAGTTAATGTGCAAGAACGAGAATATTTTAACAAAAAACTTAAAGAGTGCGAAATAGGTGTTTTTATGTTTCGACCTAAACCTATTGAATACACCCCTAAACCTATTGAAAATACCGAAGATAAATTCCTCGATGCCTGTTCTGAAATAAAAAAGATCAACAATTACAAGAATAATTTTATTTTCTTTGAAAATATAAATGATTTTAGTTTAGACGACATTCCTGATGATTTGAATAGATTTAAAAATAACAAAAAACAATTAGAAACAATTGTAGATTTTGGTAGTAAATCTTCAACTATGAAGGAGTTAACCTCTAATTTAGAAAATTGCCTTCAAAGTATATATGAAAAAGACATCAATAACGGGAGGAAGCAGGTAAATAAAGAATACAAAGTATTTTTTGCATCTTTTGGAGAATTAAAAACGGAACCTAAGGAATTAGAAAAAATTATCGAATCTTTAAACAAAGATGAAAAACTAAAAGGCATTACTTTCAAAACTGACATTTGTAAATGGTCTTTAAACGATATTAGTAATACTCAAAAACAAGAGTATTTTGAGAAAAAACTTAAAGAGAGTGATATACACATTTTTATTTTAGAGAGTAAACTCGGAGAATTCAGTGAAGAGAAATTGTTCAAAGCTTGTGAGGAATCAACAAAAACTGACAACCCTAAGCACACATTTATTTTCTTTAGAGATATGAGAATTGACAGTAAAGAAAACATCACCGAAGATATGATTCGTTTGAAAAAGTTCAAAGATAAATTAGATGAGATCAAATGGATCTATAACATGTTTTCGACTACAGATGATTTATTATCCATTGTAAGAACTCAACTCGAATTAATCGCACAAAAAGAGCTCTATCGTAATACTAATAATGACTGATTCTGGAGGAAAACATGAAAGTATATAAGGTCTTTATTGCATCTTCAGGAGAATTAAAGCCGGAAAGAGAAGAATTAGAAAGTCTTCTCACCTCATTAAATAAAAGTTATAACCAGTTAGATATATACATTGAACCGGTTGTTTGGGAAAAGCTTTTGCTTGATATTGGGAACGGAAGAAAACAAGATTATTTTAACAAAAAACTAAAAGAATGTGATATTGTTTTATTCATGTTTTGGAAAAAACTTGGCGAATATACAAAAGAAGAGTTTTTTAATTATCTCTAAATCCTTAGCTTTTATAGTAGAAACGGAGCATGAATAAATGATCTCTCAGAGAGGTTTTGAATGTAGTGAATGCGGGACCCCGGTC
>CAYOFT010000082.1:0-7351 GCA_964403295.1 uncultured Thermotogaceae bacterium
GGTGCCAATTACGGTGGTTCAATAGGCGTTGCCATACCAACAGACATTTCCGAAACCATCGATCCCCATAAGGCCACAGGTGCTCTGACCTTTGAAATCCTTTACAATATCTACGAAGGATTGATACAGGTGGATAAGGATGGCCAACTGGTGGGTCTGCTGGCAACCGATTGGTCTATTTCAGAAGATGGCCTTCATTATGAGTTCAAACTGAAGAAGGGGGTAAAATTCCATGATGGCAGCCCCTTCACATCTGAAGATGTTAAATTTACATATGATCGTGTGATGGATCCCAAAACCGGATACGCCAAAGCTTCGAATTACATGGTGATTGATGACATTCAGACCCCCGATGATTATACCGTACAATTTACCTTATCAAAGGCCTACTCCCCATTTTTGGCCTTGGTATCCAAGATACACATTCTCCCTTCCGATTCAGATGTCAACTTTGACCTGTACACGATTGGAACCGGCCCCTTTTACTTGAAAGCGTGGAATCGGGACAGTTATTTGCATCTGATCAAATTTGAAGACTATCATATAGAGGGTGTTCCATACTTGGATGAGGCCTATTTTCGAGTGATTCCCGATGAGAACAGTCGATTTATCAGCTTGCAAACCGGTGTGGTGGATGTGATCCCAAGAATTGACCAGAGCTTTATGTCACGCATCGAACGAGACCCATCCGTTAAATACGAAAGAGCTCCCATGAACCTGGTACAGTTTATGGCTATCAATAACAAAAGGCCCCCTTTAGATGACTTACGGATCAGACAGGCGGTCAATTATGCCATCGACAGGGAACTACTCATTGAATTTGTTGCCGAAGGACTGGCAAGACCTTTGACAACACATATGACTTTGATGAGCCCCTATGCTCTTGAATTGAACAAATACCCATATAATCCGGAAAAAGCCATGGACCTTCTGGAAAAAGCCGGTTACAGTTTTGGAGAATTGGAATTAACCATTGCATTACCTCAACCCTATGAATTCCATCAAAGAACCGGCGAGGTCATCGCACAGATGTTAGAAGCAGTTGGAATAAAGACCAAACTTCAGATTGTGGAATGGGGAACATGGATTTCAGATGTTTACAACGGCCGGGATTATGACATGACCATCATCGGCATAGAAGGCGAGCCCGATCCCTATATTTATTTGGATCGGTTCTATTCAGATGCCTCCAGAAACTTCACCAACGTGGACAGCGATGAAATCGATCGTTGGTTGGATGAACTGGCTACAGAAAGTGAGTTTGAAATCAGAAAACAATTGGTCAACAACATTCTGAAAGAACTGGTAGACAAGGCAACCTCTGTTTGGCTCATGGAACCGGATGAGATTGTGGCGTTGAAAAACAAGGTCATGGGATGGACGATCTACCCAGTGTATGTGGATGCCTTGAAAGACGTATGGATAGAAGAGTGATTACATGAGACTCATCATGGATGTAGGAAATACCAATTTAACCCTTGGTGTTTGGGATGGTAAATTGTTTGTTGGTAAATGGCGTATGCCGACCGAAACCATTGATACGGAAGATCAGTTTTTTTCATCCATTTACCCTTTGTTGTTGGCGGCAAAAATAGATGTTGAGGGGATAGACTCCATCGCTATCGCTTGTGTGGTTCCAGGAACCATTGGGATTTTCAACTCGTTTGCAAAGAAGTATTTCAAAACAACACCCGTTTTTGTCTCGCCAGTTGATGGGTTAGATGTGTCTTGGAAAGCGGACAACAACGCGGAAATCGGTCCCGACAGAATTGCCAATGTACTGGGAGCCAAAGATTATTTTGGTTCAAACGCCATCATTCTTGATTTTGGTTCAGCCATTAACGTGGATATCCTTTACCAAGATGCCTTTGTGGGAGGAGCTATCCTGCTGGGTATCAACACGGCAATGAAAGCCCTTTTTTCCAAGGCCGCCATGATTCCTCCAGTTGATTTGTTCTTTGAAGACCATTATCAAGGAACCAATACAGGAGACAATATCCGTATCGGCCTGGTGAACGGAACCTATCACGCCTTGGAGGGAATTACTGCAAAAATAAAAAAAGAGCTTAATACAGATATGCCTATCATCGCCACAGGGGGGCTATCGAATCTCTTTCATTTTGAAGGAACTTTTATCGATCATTTTGACGATGATCTGACGCTAAAAGGCGTTATCTCTTTCCAAAACAGGGTAGATAATGCCTGATAAGGGTTATTTGATCAACACTGAAAGGCTCGAAATAATTCCACTTTCCTTGTTAAACCTTCGTTTATATATAAACGATTATCAAGCTTTTTGTGGGAAAAACGGGCTTGTTTTTCAAGAAAAGATTCTAGAAGAGCCTCTTAAGCGTGCTTTAAGTATTAAAATAAAAAACATGGTAAATGATCCATCTCGATGGTGTTATTATACCTATTGGATAATGATCGATAAAGAAACCGAACAGGAAGTAGGAACCATAGGCTATAAAGGTCTACCCGATCAAGCAGGAATTGTTGAAATAGGGTTCGGCACAGTGAAAGCCTTTCAAAACAAGGGGTATATGAGCGAAGCCTTAAAAGCCTTTATAAAGGGGTTCCCAGACCAATCAAAAAAAATAAAAATCATCAAAGCTCAAGTGACAAAAACAAATTATCCTTCTATAAGGGTACTTGAAAAAGTTAAATTTAAAAGGATTCCAAGTGAAGGTGAATTTTATTTTTATGAGTTCTCTGGTATAGGCGGTGTCACATGAAGAAAAAAAAGCTAACGCTCATCATTACAACAGTTTTTTTGTTATTCAGCGTTCTGATTCTGGGATCTTCATTTGAAGGCATAGACAAAATAAAAGAATCGGGGCAGTTGCGTATTCTCATGGCCAAAGATGACTGGTGGCCTTTCTTTCATGTGGAGGAAACCGGAGAATTGTCTGGCATAGACATCATTGTTTCAAAAAAGATCTGTGAGAATCTGGGTATTGAACCGGTTTTTATCCGAAAGGACAGTTTTAATCAATTGGCACCCGCGCTCAAAAGGGGTGAGGGGGATGTGATCATCTCTTATTTTTCCTATACTCCCCAGAGGAACACCGATGTTTTTCTCACCAGCCCATATATACTAAGCACAGACAGTTTGTTGATTAACAACCGTGTTTTGGAAAAGATCAAACGGGAAAATCCTGTGATCTCACCTGAAATCCTTATACAAGCACTAAATGGTGAAGCCTTTACAATCGCCAGTGTCAAGGGAACTTCTCATGAATTTTGGTCTCAGGAACTGTTTGAAAAAGCCAATATCCTGTTGTATGAGCCTTCTCAAATCGAAAAAATGCTAACAGATAAAGAGATAGATGCCTTTTATTTTGATGAGATATGGACCCGATTTTTTCTCACGTTAAATCCCGAGTTTTATTTGAATTATAGCTTTTTCAAACTCACAAAGGCTGATCAAATCGTAGTTGGGGTAGCTCCTGACAATCTTTCTTTGTATCTCTGGCTTGAAAACTATATTACCACCAATCTGAATATGAATCAGATCATTGATAATATGTATGCTGAATATTCAAAAAGCCTCTCCGAGTATATTGGCGAAACACAAGAATCTGGCTCTGTTATTCCCGATCCATGGCGCTATATCATTCTTATTGTAATTCTTGGTTTGGGATTTATCTTGATCTATACCTCACAAAAAAAACAACCGAAAGATCACAAACAAAATTGGTTATTTAATTTCTGGACCATCATCTTTTCTATGATAGCCGGTATCTACTGCGGGATAGCGTTTCCAGCCATGGTGGATTTTCTAAGTCCTTTTGGGGATATATTCTTCAACTATCTCCTCCTGTTTGGTATTCCAATCCTATTTTTTGTGGTCGTGATCAACTTTGTCAAGCTGATGATGAAAATGGGTGGCATGCACTTTTTTCTCAAATTCATGGGAATCATCCTCATCATGTTTTTTATCGGTTCCGCAATCGGTGTCATTGTAGGGCTAGTGGGTCAACCTGGAATGGACCTTTCCAAAGAAAATCGTCAACAGCTGGCTCAGGCAATGCAAGAAAATTCAGAGGAAGAACTTGCCCAATCCATCGACCTCACTCCCGGAGCGTTGCTTTGGATGTTGCCAAACACAATGGTTTCAAGCAGCATTGTCAAATCGTTTACGGAAAATAAAACATTGGCCATATTATTCTTTTCGATCCTATGTGCATTCGCTTTGAAATATCAGGAGACTTCAAAGAGAGATCGGATTATCCGGGTGGTTGAGACTCTCAACGACCTGTTTATGTTCCTCTTTAAACTCTCTTACTATATTTTACCTTTCGGACTTTTCAGTCTAATGCTGCCACAGGGTCGATTGTTCATTGAAGATGCGGGTATCCTTTCAGCCTTTTTAAAATTCACCCTTTGTCAGTTTGTCATTGTGGGTATATGGTTTCTAATTTCTGTTTCAATAGGCAGTTACAAGACAAAAGTGAATCCTTGGCGCTATTTGCAAATGATCAAAAAACCCACCTTGATCCTGTTCTCTCTTTTGTCCACACTGGCTACTATTCCCCCTGCTCTTGAGACGTGTGAAAAATACCCGCAATTTAACGATGAGACCATTAAGGGAACCCTGCCACTAATCCTGGTGATGCTTGTGCCCTCTATCGCCAGTATGTTTGCTTTAACCACCGTATTTCTCATTCAACTCACCGGCTTGGAAATCGCCCTGGTTCAGTATATCTTCATCATCCTGGGCTCAGTTGGGGCCACATTGGCCACCACCGGAGTCCCGGCTCCCATATACTTGTTTGCCATGTCCATCGTTGTCTCGCCCTTTGGCATCCCGGTCAATCAAGCCATCTTTTTCCTGCTGCCCTGGACATTGACCGCCGTCAGATTGGAAACCATCAATTTTATGATGCTGGATTTCGGAGTGGTACAATTCTTCAAACACAAACAAAAGGAAAAAGGCCCCTCGAAAGCTTAAATCAATGGTATAATAAAATATAAGTAGGAGAACACCAACGAATGGTCAGTAGAAACACTGACCTCTAAGTGGATCCCTTATGGAAAAATTTAAACCTCTTGGAGACAAAAGCCATCTAAGGATGAAAACTATGAAAAAGAATACCTGGAGAAAAAATCATAAATTTACATTAATTTTTATCATCTTATTCCTGATACTCGTTCCCACTTTCACATTCTCATCTGAAACAATAGATGACCCCATCTTCATCGGCCTTTCCTATCCCTTTTATATGGACAGCGAAATCGAATTCGCCTCGGGTTTCCAACTGGCACTTGATCAGATTAATTCATCCGGAGGGGTGAACGGGAGAGAACTAAAGGTCCTGAAAGTGGATGACAAAGGCAGTGTTGCCGAAGGTATGAAGGCCGCACAGTATTTTATCCAACAAGAGGTAGCAGCTGTTATTGGGCATTTCAATTCCAGTGTGGCTTTAATCACTGCCCAGATTTACGATAACAACGACACCGTTTACATCGCCTCTTGTGCCACAACACCGTTTTTAATGAAAGCCTCCTATACAGAAGTCTTCCGAACCATTCCCGATGACAAACAGGTTATCCAAAAACTGTTTGACTTCATCAGCGGACAAGGGATTCAAAATGTGTCGGTTTACTATGCAGAAGATGATTTTGGTCGGGGTGTTGCAGACTCAGCTCAGGCAGTTGCCTCTGACTTTGGCATTGAAATTGTTGACAGAACTTCCATTGTACATCGAAACAATTTTGAGCGTGT
Organism: uncultured Thermotogaceae bacterium; assembly: GCA_964403295.1. Lineage (GTDB taxonomy): Bacteria > Thermotogota > Thermotogae > MWEM01 > MWEM01 > JASUTC01. The sequence continues at coordinate 5,729 of CAYOFT010000082.1, forward strand.
CATGGACCGATGGCGAGCCTTGGACTGTGAAGCGGTACTGATTGGAGATACATTCGACAATGTGAAAGACCAGATCAAAGCCATCAAGCAAGCCATACCGGATATTTTAATTCTTGGAACATCCTCTTTGGATTATCCCGATTACATCAATTATTTGGGAAAAAGTGCGGAAGGCTCCATTATTCCAACCCATTACAAATCCTTGGCCACTTCTCAAATCAATCAAGACTTTCTCTACACATTTAAACAGCAATTCCGAAAAGAACCTGATATGTATGCCGCCATTGCTTATGACACATTGATGATACTGAAAACGGCTTTAGAGCGGACAACCCAGCAAAACACAACTGAAAAGACAGTTATCAAGTTATCAGAAGCCCTTTTTGACATTCGCAGATATTCGGGAGTTACCGGAACGATCTATTTTAACAAAAGCGGGGAAATAAAGGGAGACAACATTTTTTTAAAGATCGTGGCAGACGGGGAGTTTGTTTTTCCCGATGACAATTGAGCTATAAAGCGGGGTAAATATGACTGATAAAAAAACACCCGAAAAGAGTAAAAAACGCCAATCAAGAGAACTGGCCAATAAACCGGTGGATATTACCACCAAAACCTCTTGGCTCATCATCTTCGGTGTGCTGATTTTAATTACCGGATTGCTCTATTGGGGATTTTTTGGCTCCATTGACATCATGGCCAGGACACAGGGAATTTTAGTGTCAGGCGGAGGTTTTGCCTATGTGTATTCGTCAACGGAAGGAACTGTTTACGATATCTCTTATCAAATTGGAGACTTTATTGCTGAAGGGGATATCGTTGCCCGTGTGGACAAACCGGACTTGGTTCGTGACATCAACACCATGCAGGATGCCTTGGACGAAAACCCAAATCCAGAAATGATGAAAGAACATGAAAAAATGATCGCTCATCTGAAAGAGAAATTAAGAGAAGAGAGCCAAATCATCACTGCAGAAAGCGGTAAAATCGTTGATCAATACATTCAAAAAGGCCAATACGTTCAAAAAGGAGCGACTGTCTTTAAGATATCCAGAACGGGGGAGACCGTAAAAGATTTAATCGGAATACTTTATTTTCCAGTGGAAACCGGTAAAACCATTGAAGCTGGGATGGAATGTCGTCTGGTTCCTTCCACAACAAACAAAGAAAGTTATGGTTTTTTAAAGGGAACCGTGGTCCGTGTATCCGAATTCCCCATCACTGAAAAAGCCATCGCTGATTTTACCGGAAGTCAAAAATTTGCAGAGATTTTTGCCAAAGAAGCCGTATTGGAAGTTATCGTTGATTTACTACCTTCACCTGATACACCTTCCGGCTATCAATGGACCTCCTCTGAAGGGCCACCCATTGAATTGGAACCGGGAACGATTTGTGAGGGCCTTTGTATAACCGATAAGATCAGTCCCATCGAGCTGATCTTTCCCAATCTGGAAAGGTGATTGCTATTAGTGTCCGGATAAAAAAAACACCAACCCTTTTACAAATGGAAGCCGTGGAATGTGGCGCAGCATCCCTGGGGATGATCTTGGGCTACTACGGCAAATATGTTCCCCTGGAGGACTTGCGTTATGAATGTGGCGTCTCTCGGGACGGGAGTAATGC
>CAYOFT010000083.1:0-7297 GCA_964403295.1 uncultured Thermotogaceae bacterium
ATTGGGATGGGTATTTTCAACAGGGCTTCCAACAAGCCGTTTCGGTTGCTTTCGAAGACACCTGTTGATATTAATCAAGATTATTTCACCCGTCTTTTCAAAAGAGCTTTGGAACGCAGAAAATTTTTATTCAGTTCAAGTTGTTTTCGTTTGATCAACGCCGAGTCGGATTTTCTTCCCGGTGTGATCATCGACAAGTATGATACTGTGTTTGTTCTTCAAATCAGGCACCCCTTTTGGATAGATTACAAATCTTCAATGGTAGACAGCCTGTATGAAGTTTTTGACAATATCCAAGGGGTCTATGAGCGCAGTGATTTCGAGTCTTCACCGGAAGAGTCCCTGGAAAGACATAGTGGTTTACTCCGAGGCCAGGTTCCTGATGAACAGGTCATCGTTGAAAATGGCATTAAATACAAGATTTCTATTCCCAAGGGTCAAAAGACTGGTTTTTTCATGGATCAACGTGATAACCGGCTTTTATCAAGTAGTTTGGTCCAACGGTATCAACTGCATGGTATGAAAGGGTTGGACCTGTTTTCCTTCACCGGTTCTTTTTCTTTTGCAATGGCAAAAGCGGGTATGCACACCCTTGGTGTTGACAAGTCTCCCGTTGATATTGATCTGGCACGAGAAAACACATTGATAAATGGTCTTGAAGATCATTGTCAGTTCATGTGTGAGGATGTTTTTGCCCTTTCAGGTTTAGAGCGAGAATACAAGATGATTGTTCTGGATCCTCCGTCTCTTGTAAAAGAGAAGCGTGAAAAGCACTTTGGCAAGCGGAAATTTACAGAACTGGTGAAAAAGGGACTTGAATTTTTAGATACGCCAGGTATAATGGGATTGTGCAGTTGCGCTTATCATATCGGAATAGGTGAACTGGAAGAATCTGTGAGAAGGGGCTGTGAAGCATACGGTTATTCTGGAACCATTATTGATATCGGGCTTCAGGCATCTGATCATCCATGGATGGTACAAATCCCCGAATCACTATATCTTAAATGTCTTTGGATCTATATAGACGCGTTATAGAGGATGATAACGATTGCTGTTTGATATAGAACGGGAATTAAGCAGACAGATTGACTCCGGTACTTTGAACTACTGCATTCCCAGATTTTTTAGTTTTGACGGATTGAAAGTTCGCGAAATTGCAGACGGAAAAAGGGTTTTTGTTAATCCTTATGAATACTATGCCGGCTGCATACGCAGAATATTTGATTATAAGTTAAATGAAAGCGAAGAAACTACGGGTAGTCGTTGGATCAAAAAGGCGACGGTTTTTAAGTTAAACCTGAAAGAGGATCTTCATTACAATCACAAAGGGTTTTGGGTACCCGATAATCGAAAAACTCTTGATTTTCCAGAAAAGGGCTCTTTTTTGAAAGGTATTTCTTTACTGCCGTTGGTAAAAGATATGGGTTACGATACGCTGTACATATCAGATGGACTGGATAATCTGTTTGACTTGAAAGAAGAGCTTATTGATGGATTTACACCCAACGATCAATTTGAATCCTTTATTGAAGCCGCTCGACTTTTAAAGCTTAGAATCATGACAAAATTAGACCTGACCGGAATGGCAGAGACCAATTTTTGGGATTTTTTAGAAAAAAAACTGCTTTTTTTAAGCGAAATCTATTCTCTTGACGGCGTGGTTATTGAATTGGATCCCAAAATAGAACTAACGCCATTATCTAAAATTATCGGCCGAATCAAGAAGTTTAATCCCCTTTTCACATTTGTCTTTTCAGCCCAAAACAAGGGGAGTATGAAAGGCATTAAAAAACTTGGGTTCCAGTCTGTGTATAAAGATGTAGGCCAACAAATTCGAGGATTTAAACAAGACGAAAATGGTTCTTTTTTCAGATTTACTAATGATTCAAACCATAATATTCCCGCTATGTTTTGTTTTGAAGATGAATTGTTTAAGAACCGCCATTCCGTTGATTTTTTAAAGTTGGCAGTATTTAACACCTTTTTTCATTCAGAGTACATACCATGTATCCGTGCTGAATTTAATCTGGGCGGGGAATGGAACCAAGTGAATGTAGAATTTTACCGTTTCATGAACAAGATGTGTTCCCTGAAAAGGCGATATTCAGCTTTTCTCTCTGAAGACCGTGAATTAAAAGGCGTTTTAACAGACTCTGAAATGATATTTGGACGAGTGTATCAAAATCCTGTAGAAGATGCTGTTTTGATTGTACTGGCAAATACCGATCGAATAAGAGATCACTGGATTACTGTTGATATTCATTCATTGGGATTAACTAATTATCACAGGGTTAAAAGAAAATTGGATTCATTTGAGGATAAAGTATCTTATTTAGATGTTGAAGACGGTTATGTACACATCCCTTTAAAACCATATGAGGGGACTTTACTAACTGTCAGATAGACCAGAGGTGAAGAAATTGATTGAGAAACAACAGATAGTGGCAAGAATGAAAAGGCTGGAAGAAGTTAACAACAAATTAGCCGATCCGGAAATTTTAAAAGACATGGACACGTATCAGGAGCTTGTGAAAGAACGGGCTCATCTGGCTCATTTTAAGGAACAGTACAATCAATATTTGGAAATAGTAGACGAAATAGAGGAATATGAAGAGTATGAAAACTCTGATGATGAAGAACTAAAGTCAATGGCTGAAACCGAATTGCCCATATTGAAAAACAAGCTGGAAAAAATGGAAAACACACTAATTACACTACTGATTCCACCTGATCCCGTCGATGAAAATAACGCCATCCTTGAAATCAGGGCTGGCACCGGTGGTGATGAAGCGGCATTGTTTGCAGGTGATCTCTTCAGAATGTATTCACGTTATGCCGACATCAGAGGCTGGAAAACTGAGATTATTGAAGAAACACCTACAGCTCTGGGTGGATTCAAAGAAGTCATATTTAAGCTTAAGGGTAACGGTGCTTACGGCACGCTAAAATACGAGGGCGGGGTCCACCGTGTTCAGCGTGTTCCCTCAACTGAGGCCGGTGGCAGAATACATACCTCTTCAGCATCCGTGGTGGTTCTGCCTGAAATCACCAGAAACATTCAGGTAAATATCAACCCTGATGATCTGAGAATCGACGTTTACAGGGCCTCGGGCGCAGGAGGGCAGCATGTCAACCGTACAGAATCGGCGGTGAGAATCACTCATAATCCCAGCGGCATTGTCGTTATCTGTCAGAACGAGCGCTCCCAACATCAGAACAAAGAACAGGCAATGGGTGTGTTAAAATCAAAATTATATGAAATGGAGAGAAAAAAGCAGGAAGGCTCCATGTCTTCCAAACGATTGTCTCTAATAGGAACCGGTGACAGAAGCGAAAAGATAAGGACCTATAATTACCCGCAAAGCAGAATCACCGATCATCGAGTGGGCTTTACCACTTATCAGCTAAATAGTTATATGGAAGGCGAGATACAAGAGCTGTTGGATTTTCTGAAAGCTGAAGATATTAAGGATAAATTGAAAGAGGCCTGATTTATGCTGGTGGAATGCCTGATTTCCATTTGCGTACTAATGGTTACCTTATGTTTTTTAATGGGTTTTCTGGGGACGTCCAGCATGGAACTTTACGATTTGATAGATGAAATCAATGAACAGGCAAAATATAATCAGATACAGATGGTGTTTGAAAATGACATCTTCATTAGAAGGCATTCAAAGATCAGTACGGCAAGCAACAGTAAAGACAAGTTTTGTATTGGTTTTTGGGAGTATACTGAAGGTGAAATGAAATATTTGATTTACGATTTTCATCTGCAAAATGAATCAACGAAAATCGGACGGATGACCAGAAATTGTTTTAATCAAGAGGATCTGTCTGGTAGTGAAAGTGGACATTACTGCCAAAAGATGATAACAAATGTATCTAACGGCATCTATTCGACACCAAATCAGGTGAAATATCAACAGGATTATTCTCAGTTCTGTAAAGGTGATATCGTATTTGATGGAGAGCTTATTAATGTAAATCTGGGGGACTATCATTATGTCTTTGAATAAAATCAATTTTCTCATCATTGTTGCATTGACATTCTTATTAACATTGACCTTTTCTGTCCCAAAAATTCTCACCACAACAGATTCAATTGTAATTCCAAACTCCCTTGTTTTGGACAACTCCAAAAACAGGCTTTATGCCGGTTATTCCAATGGAAAGACAGTCATTTGGAATATCGCCACCGGAGAATTCGAAGATTTCATTTTTGATATGGAGATTCAATCTCCGGTTTCTTCCGTTGCCATTTCAAGTGACTCCAAAATGCTGGCTTCCGGTCATAAAGACGGAACGATGGAGATATGGAATCTTGATCCCCATCGAAAGCATGGGGATTTTATTCGTGAAGGTAATACCATTTGGGATATCCTTTTCTCAAATGATAATTTATATATATACACAGCTAATGCTGATGGAAAGCTTCGCAGATGGAACATCGAAACAAAGATACTTGAAAATATATACACCCGGCACAGACGAACGGTCAACAGTGCCCAATTCTCTCCAGATGGCGCATTTCTGGCGACAGGCTCTTCGGACAACTCTATCATTTTGTGGAACCTTTCGGATGGCGAAATTGAAGATGTGATGAGTGCCCATTCAGGATGGGTTACATCTCTTTCCTTTTCTCCAAATGGAAGATATTTGATTTCCGGGTCAACGGATAAAAAGGTTATGGTTTGGGCAATCCCCAGGGGTTATTTGCTTCGCGAATCTCAGGAGTTTCCCAGCGAAGTTTGGGCAACTGAATTTGTTAGCAACGAAGAAGTGGTGATCGGAGAAGCGAGCGGTGACTTGAGTTTGTGGAACATGGAAACAGCCAAAGAAATGAGACGTGTAGAAAATGCCCATAATGCGTCCATTCGTGCTATCAGCCATTGTGAAACTTCAAATCATATCTTTACCGCTTCCAATGACGGCACCATCAAGATTTGGGATGATCGCAGTCTGAATTTGATTGCCACACTGGTCATGGCAAAAAACGGAGAGTGGATCAGCTACATGCCATTGGGCAAATACATTTCCAGCATCAACGCTTTGAACAGAAATGATTTTTATGTTAACGATGAAGGAGAACACTTTACATTTGACAGATTTAAGGATTTCCTTGTGAAAGTGGATTATCTACCCATTGGCGATATATTCGGACCGGATTTTAAACCTATTAACTTGCAAATCAATCCAAGAGATAACGATTTGACTTTTATCATAACTGATGACTCCAATGTTAAAACCGTTGAAGATTCCATCAACACCTACTCTTTTGATGATAAAGAAGTTGAGTTAAATATTCCCTTTGATATTTGGAATAGAGACAGTTCTCTAATCGACTTACGCGCCCTTGACAGTTATGGAAACGAATCCAGAGAACAGTTTCAAGTGGAATTTGTGGGATTCAGATTCTATATGAAAGAGGATTTTGAAAACCTGAAAAAGAATGCGGTCGTTTTGTTGGATTCCATCAAAGATGGGGCTTTTGTCATCAAAGATGATTTGGGAGAGCGACATACCGTTCCAAAAGATAAAGTGATTCTTACGCCATACGCACCGGATATAAAAATTGATATCATCTATCCCGATAACGGTTGGACACGGACAAAGTCAGGATTAGGCTCAGATGTGGCTCAAATTATATATGATGTTGAGATCAGTGATGTCATAGGTGTTAACGAAGTGGTCATCAACGATCAAGTCATTGATGTCTCACAAGCGGTGAAACAATTTGAATCCACACAAAGTCAAAACCTTCACTTTGGAGAAAACCTTTTGACGATCACTGCAACAAATATGGAGCAGATTGCCAGTACAGCTTCTCTCACTCTCGTAAGGACAGAAAGGATTCCACCTGAAATCATCATGCCACAGATTCCTAACCGGGTTTTCTCAGATTTCTACAATATCACCATTGGTGTTAGAGATAATTTTGAGGTGGAAAAGATGCTGTTGAACAACGTCAGTTATTCCATAAAAAAGCAATACGAGGAAGTAGAATTGGAATTACCCATTAATCGTGGGGAAAATATGTTTGAAGTACAGGTTTTTGACTGGTTTAATAATTTTGTAACCAGCCGATTTGTGATAAATGGTGCTCGAATCATGTATGCCAACAAAGAAGGCGTAAAAGTAACGGATAGTAACGGAGAAATTTTAGATATTTTAATGATGGGTGATACAATAGTCACTTTTGAGGAAACGGGCAGATACTATCGTGTGTTGATTGATGAACAGGAAGGATTGGTACTTTCCAGGGAAGTTCAGCTGACACCTCCGGATATCCTTCCGCCAGGCATAACCAATCTCCAGGCAAAGATTTTGGGAGATCATATTATGATAACGGGCATTGTCTATGATGACGTTTCAATTTCAAATATTCGAGTGTCCGGTAATTACATCTTATCAACAAGAGAAGTCAACATCAATATTCCCAATTATCGGGTGGGAATTGCCTATGCCTTTGAGTACAAACTCATGATATCCACAGAAGAACTGTACCCTTTGGAAATAGAGGTCATGGATGATACGGATAAAAGAACTGTAACAACAGTCATACCAAGATTATAAGTTTGAGGTGATCTAAATTGGTGTTTCTCGGTGTCTTTTTTTGCTTAATCCTTGGTGCGGTAACGGGAAGCTTTTTAAATGTTATAATATTCAGGTATCAGGATGAATCCAAATCCATTGTCAACCCAAAAAGGTCCTTTTGCCACAGTTGTGGAAAAACCATCAGATGGTATGATAATATACCTATTTTGAGCTTTTTTATGCTCAAAGGAAGATGTCGGGATTGTGGAGAAAAAATTTCAAAACGATACCCGTTAGTAGAAATACTAACCGCTTTGGTTTTTATTATCAATTATTTCGTTTTCGGTGAAATACTGGCTTTAATCGGCTCTTGTATCATCGGTGCATCGTTAATCGTCGTTTTTTTTACGGATTTGGATACCTTGACCATATCCGATTGGAACAGTCTGTTTGTCTTGATCGGTGGTGTTTTTATGGTTTGGTCCAGAGGATCATGGGTAAGGGATCTTATTACAGCATTGGTTGTTCTAGGTGTTATGACACTGATGTATTTTCTTTCTAAAAAGGGCATAGGCTCAGGTGATGTCATATTGATGAGTGCCGCTTCATTGGCTTTGGGCCCCTTTAATGCCGTTTTTTCCATTTTCATTGCCAGTTTGTTGGGCATCATTTATGCCATCATCACGGGTAGTAATATGAAAACCAAAGTTCCTTTTGGACCATTTTTGGCGATCGGGATTTATTTAGCGCTTTTAATTGGAGA
>CAYOFT010000084.1:0-7286 GCA_964403295.1 uncultured Thermotogaceae bacterium
CGATTGGTGAAAACGGTTCAATTAAGGGAAGCGGTGATGGAGAAGATTAAGAGTACATAATCTTTATTTATCATGGATTGTTTGTAGTACCCCCCCCATAAGTGGGGGGGGGTAATTTAATAGTTTATAAATGTCAAGATTCAATCGAAGTTTTTCATCAACATCCCACGCAGTATTGAAGGTAAAAGGGGCATTTCTTCATTGACAAGGCCGCCAAAAGTGGTGTCCGGGAAGGTTATGGTATAGGTCAAATAACCAATATCTGGGATCAACAGGTCTTTTAAATCTTCAAAACGGTTGGGATTGTTAAAAAAGACGGATGGTTTCAAATATCGCCTCACAGGAACTCTAATTCTTGAGGCAATTAAGGGTGCGCTATCCAGACTGATTTGGAAGTCTTCATCGTTGACAAAGGCATCCAAAGCTTCAAAGAAGCTCAGCATATCTGCATCGGTAAACTCAAAAAAGCCTTCTCCTTCAAGTCTAATTCCTATTTGAGCAAAATCGTTAATGGCATCTTTCCAGTCGGTAATGGCATCCAATCCCCCTTCTGGATTATCAAAAAAGCTTAAAAAGGATTCCGGAAAAATGGTTCTGATTTCCGCATTGGTCATGGTGCCGTTTTGATCGGTATCCAGTGTTTGGGTTGCAAAATCCAATGTATTGTCATATAAATGAATGGTATTGGAGGCCTCTAATAAAAAATCGCTGAGTTCAGGTTTTGGATTGATATTATAAATCAACGCAGGTTCCAGTAAGGCCAGTTCCATATTGACAAAACCCAACAACACTTCCACTTCATCTCTTGTTAATTCAATATGATCATCTTCATCGAAGTCCGGTTCATAGCCAATGGGCAAGATATCATCGTAAACAAGGGCGTTGATGGTTTCAATATCAAACCAGGCGTCACCTCGTTTGTTTTCATCAAATACCGCTCTGGGTGAACTTACCGGGCCGGGATTGTAAAAAAGCACCCACCATAAACGTGTCTCTCCTCGGCCGTATAAGTCAAAAGACAAATTTAGGGGGGTGGTGGGGTCAACAAACCCGTCTTCGTTCCAATCAAATCGGTTCGGATAGACGTTTAGGGTCGTCCCTTCCGTCATATAGGCCATGGCTTGCTCCAAATCTCGTTTCGACTGTTCCAGATCTTTTATAATTAAGGTTATTTCATTTTGCAAGGCCGCAAAATTCAAGTCCATCAAAAGTGTTAAGGGACTACTTCGTCTTTGAGAGGATGAGAGTTGATTGGAAACATTCTCAATCATCGTCAGAATCTTTCTGTTTCCCTTTAAAAGATAAATACAGCCCATAGCTGTATTTGCTTTGGGATTATTTGGCTGGTTGTTCAACACCTGTTGAAAAATATTTTCTGCCAATACATCGTTTCCTTCTTCCAGGGCATCTTCACCTCTGGCTAACATCTCAGGAATATTAATTTGAGGCTCTTCTTCTTCCATCAACTGTGTACAGGAAATCATACTCAAAGAAACAATCACCACAAGAACGATTAAGAATTTTTTCATAAAAAAACACCTCCTGTTTTATGAACCTATTACTTCATAACTATCGAGGTGTCGCATCAAAAAAATAGTTTTAACTTTTCACATTAAAAGTTTTTGCCGGAACACATCGTTGATCTTTTTTACCACAGGACAACCTGTTTGGCTTAAAATCTTGTAACTCTGATGGCCTCCCGAAAATAAAATGCACTGAATACCCATCTTTGTGGCTACTTCATAATCATGAAGCGTATCTCCAATAAGCACCATCTGGTTTGGAGACAAGTGGTTTTTCCGGATAAATTCCAACCCAATTTCAACTTTTCCCTTGGCATAAATATCATCAAGTCCCAGAATATGATCCATATACTGGGTTAAACTGAATTTGTCCAATAATCTTCTTAATTGTTTGGTGCTGCTGGCACTGAGAACACCTTGCTTTAAACCCAACTGGTGAACCCTTTCCAGATTGTCAATTGTTTCGTCAAAGATCTCCAAATCCTCTTCCATTGTGTAATAACCATCCATCCACTCGTGTGCGATAGGTTCAAATTCCTCATCGGTTTCAATAATTCCCACACTTTTATAATAGTCAATCACCGGAAAGGTAAAAACAGATCGGTAAGTGTCCAAATCAATGGTTTTTTTGTTGTGTTTTTCCAAAAGGTTGTTCATATTTTGCAGACAAGCGTCCACATCATTAATCAATGTTCCGTTAAAATCCCATAAAACGTATTGTATCATAACTTACTCGCTTTCTTTGAGAAATAAAACCATGAGGTCATGATCATAAAAATTGCCGTTATACCGCATGGCTCGTCTATCGACACCATATGTTTTGAACCCAAATGATTCATATAACGATTTCGCTTTTTGATTAGAACTGACAACGGTAAGATAAATCTGCTGAACCGTTTTTCTCTCAAGCGCACATTTGATTGCTCTTTCTATCAGCCCTTTCCCAACCCCTTTACCCCTAAATTCAGGTTCCACATACATGGAGAAAATATCAGCTCGATGGTTCATCTTCTTTCTGGGTTGAAAACTGACGTTGCATATGCCCCCCAATTTGTGTCCTTCAAAAGCACCAAATGTGCAGCTGTTGGGTTTGGTTATCCTTTTAGTAAATCGATCCAGATCAAAAGCAACCTCCTCTTCATAGCTGGAGCCAAAGGATTCCGGACTGTTCTTTAAAGCATTCAATCTGATCGTTCTGTAGGCTTGTTTATCTTGCGCATTCAATACTCTGATGTCCAAATCATCACCTCGAAAGATATTTTATCCTATTATACAGTGTGAATGACTTAGAAAGTCATTCACCATGCGTCATTGTTCGTATTCCAGGTGTATAATCAAATATACCGGCAACGAAAGGAGATTGTCAAATGAATATGAAAAAGATGACAGTTGTTATGATCATATGTTTGATGCTACTGTTTATGGTGGCATGCAGTGTTACTGGTGTGGCCGTCAATAACGATCAGGATAACAATGATCCTGAGATTTCGGAAAACGATGACCTGATCTTCATTCATCACTCCTGTGGAGAAAATTGGCTGAATAACAGTCTTCACGCAGCCCTTCTGGCAAAAGATTATATCGATGAACGGAATGACATTACCTATGGTACCGTTTTAACCCCCGATACCGGAAGAAATGCTTCTTTGGGTGGGACACCTGGAGACAACACGGATATGAACCACTGGATCTTGTGGTTCAACGATTATTTCAACGCAATTTTGAACCATGGTTGTGCAGATGGTGAAAACAGGATTGTTATGTTCAAAAGCTGCTACCCGACAAATGCCATTATTGGCCAAGGGGTTACAGGCGATCCGTTTTCCGCTGAAAAGACATCCAGAAACTACCGGGCTGTTTTCACTTATGCAGTAGGTGTGACAGAGTATATACACAACGGAAAAGTTTACAAACCATTGGAAGAAATCTTTGCAGAAAACCCCAATACATTATTCATATTCGTTACAGCACCACCTTTATGCTGGGCAGATACCGATAACATCGAGGCATCAAATGCACGAAAATTTTATACATGGTTAATAAACGATTGGTTGGTTTCCTACAACACCAACAACCCGGGATTAAACAACGTGGCCATTTACGACTGGTTTGATTTTTTGGCATATGACAATGATCACGCCACACACGCGAACATGTTGAAGAATGAATATGGCGGAAGCACTGGAAACAGCCATCCCAATGATTTTGCAAACCAACAGTCTACGATCGATTTTTGCACCGGTGTGGGAAATTTTTTGGATGAGGTGTGGAATGTCTTTACAACCCCGTGAGTGTTACCTTGAGAGTAAAAATGACTCCCATGGAAATGTCTGGGAAATTTTATAGCAATCACAATTGCGAATATGGGGCAATTCATGAATTGCCCCAACGTATTAAAGGAAAAACCCAATATTATTTGTAGGGGCGATTCACGAATCGCCCGATCATTTCCTTTGGAAATGACATGAATATTTTCAAAAAAGACTTCAAATGCAACATAACGATAAGTGTTCGGATACGTGCTATTTGAAGAAATGGCACCCACAAGGAGTGCCTTTATTATTTTGTTTTCATCATAAATACGTAAACATTACCAATAATCCATGAATCGTTGCAAATACAATGGTGATGTACGCCATTGTCTTATGCGCTTTAAAACTGAACTTGATCTTTTTCTTAATCTTCAACACCTGTAACAATGCGGTAAAGAACAAAATAACATAAGTAACTATACCCAGCCAAGCAATCATTGGCATTCCAAGAAAAGTCGTATAGGCAAATCTTAGAATGGCTTCCATATCAGAACACCAACTCTGTGGAATCTCTGAAATTGTGTTTTCGCCATAGAGCATCTGTTGATGATGAATAAGCGATAATGACTTTCATCTTTTCTCCGGGAGTGATGGCCTTATCGTCTGATTTTCCGGTATTCAGAGGCATAATAAACTCGATCATTGTCCACCCGTTGGCTTCTTTTCCGGCAACTTCTAAAATCTCGTTTTCTTTGTCCTGTTTGTGGCCTGTCGCTGACGTTCCGTAATGGTCTTCCAAAGTCACTACCCCATCTACAATATTCCCGATTTTTATGTCTGCATCTTTCATCATGAAAGAAGGGTCAAACCCCACTGAAACCCATCCAGTGGTTTTGGCATTAATAGCCATGTAAATTTCTGTTTCATTAAGAACTTTCCAATATAACTCGAAATTTCCAGAAGGATGTTTGTACACTTCCATTTCACCGTCTAAAGTTCCTTCCACTGTTGGATTAGCAGCAAAGAGACTAACTGAAATCACTGTAATTATGGTAAAAATCAACAACTTCTTCATATTCATATCCTCCTTAACGTTTTTTTGATGCGTTTTTCCTAACACCAGCAATTAATAGACGGATATATTTATGTTATATATTCCAAATTTTTATGATTGTTGCATCCCGGGTTATTCAAGATCATGATGAAAAAATAGTTTTTAATAATGATTAACAATTAATTATAGCACAAATCCAATCATTTGATATAGATTTTTAGACCCTTTCCGTTCTAAATCGAATAGACTAAAACTCTTGAATAAGCGGGATGGTTTGAATAAATCCTGTATGTGATAAAATCAGAAAGATTGAAAATAAGGTTTCCTGATAAAAAGGGGGAAGGCATGAAGAATTTAACTTGTTACAAAGGGGTAGGGTACAATTCGTTTTTGACAATGGGAGCTGCTGCAACATATATATCCGCTGTCATGCCTTTGATACGAGAATCGCTTTCACTGACATACGCCCAAGTGGGGATGATTTTTGCCGCAAAATCTACTGGTTATTTGCTTGGAGCATTGCTAATTGGGATTTTAATTGATTTTATCGGAACTAAAAAACCTTTATTGTTATCCTATATTTCCATTCCCAGTGGAATATTAATTTTTTCACTATCTCAATCCGCTGTTGGATTGATCATCGGTAACTTTTTACTGGGACTTGGCTCAGCTGTTATTGAAATCGCAGTACCTCCTTTAAGTTCAGCCTTTGAAGGCAAAAGCGGAAAATTATTAAATCTTGTCCATTCCTTTTATGCCCTTGGCGCAATGATCAGTCCATTTATCGCTTCATTAATGATTGCCAATAATCTCCCTTATATGGCCTTTTTATTTATCATTGCCGGCTACACCTGTGTCCCTCTTTATTTTTCTACACAATTAAAAACACATATCCCCAAAAGGGAAAAGACCCCTGATAAAGAAAGTCCTTCAGAATATTTATCGTTATTTAAGAATAAATACTTTTGGATTATTCTAACCGCTATCTTTTTTTATGTTGGGTCAGAAGCCAGCATCTCTTCCTGGGCTCCCACCTATTCAGTTGATTATCGGTCATACAGCAAAGAATTATCCAGTTTGCTTCCTTCATTGTTTTGGATAGGATTGTTCATCGGACGCTTTACATCAGCTTCCTGGGTGGATAAAGTAGGAAAAACGAAATGGCTCCTAATCATTACGAGTGTTGGGATTCCTATCGCTTTCTTTGCGCAGCTTCCTCCTGATTCCTTTGTATTTTTGGCCATCTTTATTTTCTTTTCAGGACTCATCCACGCCTCCATATTTCCTACCTTACAGTCTATTTTGGTGGATAAAATTAAAAAGAATATCGGCTTAGCCCTCTCCATCTTTTCATTTTCCGCTTCAGCAGGTGTAACACTGACCTCCTTTATCATCGGAACACTCAGTAGCAGTGTGGGGTTGAATGCCGGTTATTTTGTACCCTTTGTGATGTTTTTTGGTGTTTTTGCCATGATCCTTGTTTTTTCCATTTACTCAAAAAAGAATAAAAAGATTAAGAGGTAAAACATGTTGAAAATCTGGATGTTTTTTATCTTAGGATTCCTGTTAACAGCTTGCTCGGTTGCTCTTGAACATGTGCCAATTTTAACGGATGACACAATAGATTCTTTTGTTTATGTTATCAACGGAGCTCAAATCGAAGATATAGTCAATACCCATTTTGATGCCTGCATTATCGATTATTCATATGATGGAACGGAGGCCGGTAAGTATTCTGTACAACAAATCAAACAACTAAAAGATAATGGCACATTACCCATTGCTTATCTCAGTATTGGTGAAGCGGAAGATTACAGGTTCTATTGGAACAATTCATGGTATAACGATCCGCCTAAATGGCTGGGTGAAGAAAACCCAAACTGGGAAGGCAATTACAGTGTTCAATTCTGGGATGAAGCTTGGCAAACCATTATCTATGACTATATAGACAAAATCCTTGAACAGGGATTCGAAGTCATCATGCTGGACAAGGTTGATATTTATTACGATTGGTTTGAGACATATGGACTGCTAAGTGAGCAGGAATCAGCACAACGAATGATTACTTTTGTTGAGGCAATCGGTCATTACATCAAACAAAAAAAAGGCATTACTGATTTTAAAATATTATCTCAAAACGCGCTGGGTCTCTTAGATTTTGACACAGAGAACAAATTGAAGCAATCAATTTGGGGAGTCTCCATAGAAGAACTGTTTTATGATAACAATGGCTCTCAAACGGATGAACAAGAACGCCAATATCGTCTTGAACGATTGGAACAATTACAAAACCATGAAAAAATCATCCTGGTTACCGATTATGTCTACCCCCTTCAGGATATTCCCTCGGCATTTATTCAAAAGACAAGAAACTATGGATTTATTCCCTATGCAGCGGATGTTTCCTACCAACTTGATGATCTCATTGTCATTGACGGACTACAGCCTCCTAATTAG
>CAYOFT010000085.1:0-7256 GCA_964403295.1 uncultured Thermotogaceae bacterium
GATTTATTTTACTCATAGCCATTATCGGTATCGTGGGGTTTATGTCCTGGAACGGCATAACCAATTCAGCAAAAAAAGTTGAAACATCCGATGATGCCAACCGATTGGTGAAATTCGCATTGAATGTAGGCATTAACTCAAAAGATTATGCCGGAACAGGCAGTCAAACTGCCAAAACGGCTTTGCCTGCCATATTGCAGGATATATACAAACAAGTGGATGAAACAAAAGCCAAGCTCAATGAAGCTGAAGATAAAGCCAGAATGGATCAAATCAAAAAATACGCTGAAGAATATGAGATACTCTTCAACCAATTTGTTAAAAATCAGGAAGAGGATATAGCCACTACGAGGCAAGAAATGGTGGAATACGCGAGACAGTTTGTGGCACTCTGTGAGCAGATGTTCCAGAAGCAGTCTGCCGATCTTGAACAGGCCGTAGAAAACAACTCAGATGCTCAAACCATCGCCAATGACACACAGCAAGTCAACGATGCCACAGCACTTAAAGAACTGGCATTCCAGGCAAGAGTCATCGAAAAAAACTACCAGCTCTATCATGAGAGCACCTACCTGACAGAAATGAAAAACCATATGACAACGATCTTTAGTAAAATACAGGAAGCCAAAACCATATTGGCATCCCAAGAAGATAAAAACCTATATACGAATTTGGAACAAGCGGGTAGGGATTATCAGATAGCTTTTGACAAAAACGTTGATGCCTATGAGGACGGACAACAATTAGCTGAAAAATTAAGAATCGCAAGAGAAAATTTCCAAGCTAAGACTGAAGAATTAAGGTCTTTACAAAAAGGCGAAATGGAAAGCACTCAAAGTTCAACCATCATGCTGGTGTTGGTGCTTTCGGTCGTCGGTGTTATCTTTGGTGTAGTCGTTGCTCTTTTAATCGTCAGCAGCATTGTTGGACCCTTAACCAAAATCAACAACAACCTGAGAGATGGTGCCGAACAAGTGGCCTCCGCCTCGGAAGAACTCTCATCTGCCAGTCAGCAATTGGCAGAAGGAAGTTCCGAGCAGGCCTCCTCACTGGAAGAAACATCCGCCACATTGGATGAATCCAGCTCTATGTTGCAACAAACGGCAGAAAATACCTCCAGGGCAACGGAGATTGCACAAAAGGCTTCAACGGCATCAAATAAGGGGAGCCTTGAGATGAAGGAAATGATGCAATCCATGACCGAAATCAAGAACTCAAGTGGCGAATTGTCCAAGATTATCAAAGTCATCGATGATATCGCTTTCCAGACGAATCTGTTGTCACTTAACGCAGCTGTTGAAGCAGCAAGGGCCGGAGAAGCCGGTGCCGGATTTGCCGTGGTGGCAGAAGAAGTGAGAAACCTGGCACAGCGTAGTGCAAAGGCCGCTCAGGATACAACAGACATTATTGAAAAGAACGTAAAGATGTCTGCAGCCGGCGTAAATGTCGCCCAAAAGGTACAGGAAGCCTTGCAGGAAATCAATACTCAGTCCAATGAACTCAGTAAACTCATTGACCAGATCAACTCTGCCAGCAGGGAACAGACACAAGGGATTGCACAGATCAACCAGGCCGTGAGTCAGATGGAACAGGTTACTCAACAAAACGCTGCCAATGCCGAAGAAACTGCATCTTCATCGGAAGAGATGAGTGCTCAGGCTGAAAGCCTGAACGAGATCGTCTCCCGTTTGAACGAAATGATAACAGGTGTCGCTTCAAATGGGGGTCAAAGTTATTCGGGCTCAACTGGAAGCGGTGGGTATACACAGCCGAAAAAGAAGACAACAAATTACCAGCGCAAACCTATATCAAAACCAAAAGGCACCACCATCGCCAAGGCATCAAAACAAACCCATGTCGCTTCACCGGAAGATGTCATTCCCCTTGAAGATGACGGTGGGGATTTCTAACACATAGAATTTCGGATTTAAGAAGATAAATGAATAAAGAGAAAAAAGCCGATTTGCATGAATCGGCTTTTTTAAAAGTAACACAAAACCGGCCCGAAGGCCGGCAGGATTTTATATGTTTTTCTTATCTGCTGACTGCGTCAAAGAAATAATCTTTGTTTCTCTCTAATAATTCTTCTCTAAGTTTCTGATTGCGTAATCTGTTAAACTTTTTCATGCTAATCCCTCCTTGTGGATTCGTTCTTGCCTTTCCTGATGTTCAACAACAGTATAGAATGTGTATCAATCTCCACGTCAAGAGGGATAAAAGGGTTGTTTTTGTAAAAGTTTTGTGAAAGGATGGAGTGGAGTACGGGGTTTTACTTTCAAAAAATGATTTGTTGATATAATAAAGATATAACACAAAGAGTTGAGTTTGTTGATATACTATACTGTCAGTTGAAATTCACGAATTTTTTTTAAAGAGTAGTTTTTTACATAAAAGAGGTGAGAATTATAAAAAATGATATCCGATGGATTCAGCGGTATTCAAATTTTAAAAAAGCATGTTCAAATTTGAATGAAGCGGTTGAATTATCAAATGAAAGAGAACTGACTAAACTGGAAAAGCAAGGTTTGATCCAGTCTTTCGAATATACTTATGAACTGGCCTGGAATACCATAAGAGATTTTTACAGGTCAAAAGGAGAAGTTGACATTCAAGGCAGTCGAGATGCCTTTAGACTTGCCTTCGAAAGAGGGTTGATTAAAAAGGGGCAAGTATTCATGAATATGATCAAAAGCAGACAATTATCGAGCCATACATATAATGAAGAAACAGCAGATGATATATACCAAGATATTGTGAATCATTATTTTTGTGCTTTTCAAGAGCTCATGGAGCGTTTACAACGGGAAAAAACTAAAGAGGTTGAATAGATGTACGGTCTGGATGAAAACGTCATTAAAGATTTGAAAGAAATTTTTGCTAAATTTCCTGCTGTTGAAAAAGTGATTCTTTATGGCTCAAGAGCAATGGGGAATTACAGGAATGGTTCGGATATAGATATCACTCTTTTGGGGAAAAATTTATCCAACCAAACGATTTTTGGCATTCAGGATGAGATAGAGGAACTCTATCTCCCCTATTCTTTTGATATTTCCATATTTGATCGTATCGATAATGAGGATTTGATGGACCATATTCAAAGAGTGGGTAAGGTTTTTTATGAGAAATAATCACGCATATTCCACACTATTCAGTATTTCTTCACTGGATATAGACTTTTTATTTGTAAAAGCATTTTAGCATACTAAACAGTACCGATTACAGACAATGCATCTGCTTTTCCGCTTGATCCCAGGGAACGGTATAGCCTTTACCTTTTGAACAGAATATGGACGATGAAGTATATTCCGGGTCTGCGTCTTTGTTGTAGTTGAGCTTTTCAATGATTTCCTTTTCATTGTGGCAGGGTGCGTATCCGGAAAAAACCAGGTGGATGAACCCTTTGCCTTGGGTGAAAGATGCCAATTGATTGGGGTAGTCCATGAAGGTTGCCACCGGGGCGTTACCCGAGATGATGGCTTTGTTACCTTCTGTGACTGGCGGGACAAATGTTCCTGAGGCTTTTTGGATATCTGAGAGAACTCGGCCCACGTGATGAAATTCGACTTGTATTCTGAAGGTATAATAGGGTTCAAGGAGTCTATTCGTTGCCTTTTCCAACCCCTGTCGAAGAGCACGGTAGACGGCCTCTTTAAAATCTCCGCCGCTGGTGTGCTTGTTATGGGATCTGCCCATTAACAGTGTGATTTTGATGTCTGTCAATGGTGAACCGGTGAGTATGCCATGGTGTTCTTTTTCCAACAGATGTTGTCGGATCAGGTTCTGATAGCCTACAGATAGTTTGTCTGGGTGGCAGGCGTTTTCAAAGGTGATCTTGGAGTTAGGTTCTCCGGGTTCAAGTTTTAGGTGAACTTCAGCATAATGTTTCAGAGGTTCGAAGTGCCCGTATCCTCTGACCGTATTTTTGATGGTTTCTTTGTACAAAATTTGAGGCTTGTCGAAGGTAACCGAAAATCCAAAGCGCTCTTTTACCAAGCGTTCCAGTACTTCCAGCTGAACAATGCCCATTACTTTGATGTGAATGTCTCCGGTTTTGGCTTCCCAGCTGACGTTTAGTGCAGGATCTTCGGCATCCAGTATTTTAAAGGCCTTTAAAACAGCCATTGGATCCATTTCCGGATCAAACACGACTTTTGACTGGAGGGTGGGGATCATTTCATAATCAGGTTTCTCTTGTAAACTCCCTAATCCTGTGCCCGTAGAAGCCTTACTGAGGCCCAGGACAGCGAATAGGTCCCCGGCAGATATGGTGTCTGTTGTTTGGAATTGATTGCCGTTATAAAGGCGTATTTCATTGATTTTTTCGGTGAGGATTTCTCCACCTTGTGTGAAAGAAATGGTATCTTTAACAGACAATTGTCCCTTCAGTGCCTTTATGAAGGTTATTTTTGTTCCATTGTCATCATGGCGGATCTTGTAAACGCTTCCCGAAAAATCTCCGCTCTTTGAATAATTCGTTGCCGTGAGCATATCCAGTTTTTCAAGAAATTCCAATATACCTGTATCTTGTAAAGCAGACCCACTGCAACAGGGAAAAATACGGTTTTGTTGAATCAATCTCTTCATGGCAGCCAGCCAGAATGTGTGGTTTTTATCACCGGACAAATAACTTTCCAACAGTTTTTCGTCTCTTTCCGCCATAAACTCCATCAGTTCTTTTTTCATTTCATTTAATTTGAAAGTGTTGCTGATATCACAAGCATTAGGTGTTAAATTCTCGCTGATTTGTTTCATTACCGCGTTTACATCAGCAATTTCTCGATCGGTTTTGTTGATAAAGAAGAAAGTGGGAATATGGTGTTTTCTCAACAGACGCCAAACGGTTTCAGTGTGTCCTTCAACGCCTTCAACTCCGCTGATGATAACGATGGCATAATCCATCACCATGATGGCCCGTTCCATTTCTGGCGAGAAATCCACATGCCCTGGTGTATCAACGAGAAAATAAGCCGAATCGTTATAAGTCGTAACCGCCTGATCCGAGAAGATGGTGATACCCCGGTCCTTTTCTATTGCGTGAGCATCTAAAAAGGTATTCCGATGATCAACCCGACCTGGTTTTCTAAGGGTTTTTGTATGATAAAGCAACTGTTCCGCAAGCGTTGTTTTACCCGCATCAACATGTGCCAGTAGTCCGATTGTCTTTTTCATCAAAAATTATCAACTCCGTATAAGCCTTTTTGATTCAAGAATGCTCACATTCTTTTGGCATCAGATTATAACAAATCAATCACCTGTCCTGGCCAAACGCATGCCGTTGCTGAAACTACTAAGATTAGGATGGCAGTCAAATCGATTGGATACTCTGCAATACAATTCCTGGAAATACCAGGCACCGCCTCGTGCAACCCGATAGCCAGCCTTATTTGTAGGATTTTCAGGGCCTGTTGGGTTTGTTTTGTTTCCTTGTGCATAGTAACTGCTGTCCCAATAATCATGGCACCATTCCCATACGTTGCCACTCATATCATAAAGATCCAGTTCATTGGGAGCCTTTTGTCCAACTTCATTGGTTGATTTGCTGGTATCTTCTCCAAACATTGGTTTGCACCAGGCGACATCATCAAAGGTATTACTCCCGGCATATTTGAAGTCTGCTGTACTATTTTGCCCTCCCCGAGCTGCATATTCCCATTCCGCTTCGGTTGGCAGTCTGAATCCCAGGACTTTTGTGATGTCTGTCGTTGGTTTGCCGTTTTTATCCAGCAGATTCCCCTCATTGTCATAAGCCTTTGCCAGCCCTTCTTTTTCGCTCAACCAATTGCAATAGGCGATGGCTTCGCTCCAGTTAACGTAAATAACGGGTCTTTGACCTCTTCCCCATCCTTTGTCCCTTTTCTTGCTTTGTCCGATCTCTTCACAGTAGGCATCATATTCATTAAAAGTGACCTCGTATTGACCGATGTAATAGTCATAGTTCAGTGATACCGTGTGGACGGGTTTTTCATTATCCCAACCTTCACTATCTCCTCTGGTGTTTCCCATTTGGAAGGTGCCAGCCTTTACCAGCACCATTTCCGGGGTTGCCAATACCATAGTGGTAATCAGAATCATTAGTACACATCCCACTCCCATTACCCATTTCTTCATTACACACGCCTCCTTTGTGTGTGAATTTCTAATCTTTTATAAGTCAGAGTGTTTGCACATTCTCAACACAATAAATTGCTATAAGAAAAGCAAAGTTGGATCAGAAAACTGTGAAGTTTGAACGATTACTATACGGGCGATTTTGATACTACAGGCTATTATTAGGTAACAATTTGGAAAAATGATTTTTTAGTATAGCATGATTCTACCAAAAAATATAATCCTCACTCTTAAAAAGCTATAACTGTATATTTATTTGGAAAGTGAAATCTTAAGATTTCTGGGAATCGCCTTATACCAGTCGTCCATTCCCAGATGTTGTGACTTTTGGCGTGTTTGTTTTTTTAAAGATTTGAATTCTGCCCCGTTGATAATACTGTTGGTTTCTTCAGCATCAAAAGAGATGTTGTCTTCAATTTTATTGATTTGATCTGCATTCATAGGACAGATTTTTTGGCAATATAAGCAATCATATGCGGTATGATGAATTTTTTCATCCAGCCATTCAGGGAAATCATCCGGGACTTCATTAAAAAGGGAAAGATATTTTTGGCTGCCAACTCTTGTAATGCTTCGTGCATACTATCTCCCCCGGTATAGTATACACGAAAGCGTTCTTCTTCAACCCCTAATAAGGGCTTGCCGAAAAACTTAAAATCCCCCCCAATGGGGGGGTGCCCTCGAAGAGGGTGGGGGGGGTTATTGGGAGAATACCATTAAAAGTGATGTTTCCGTCAGAGTGTTTAGACCCCCTCGCCAGGGCCAACGCCCCCCCACGGGGGGGGAATTCACCCGCCTTTAGGCATGTGTGAAGTTTTGCTTCTCAAAAATTTCAAGGCCCATTGCTTGGTTTTTTTCGTTTTTCATTAAAAACCCTTGCACCTAAACAGACAAAAACACGCTGTAAATATTTATTAGTAAGGGCTCTGAGTTATTCAGCAGGCCCTAATTAAGGAATTGGATTGTAGCAGAGCCCGTTGTTGAAGCACAATTTCCAAATCGGTCTGTAACGGTAGCTGTTGCATATATTCTGATATCCATAGTGTCTTTAGGCCTTGCAGCATATTCTATCTCGGTAAAAATGGGTTTTGAGACAGGATAATAAATCAATGAGAGATGGTCGGTAAATGAACTCTGATGGGTTATTT
>CAYOFT010000086.1:0-7198 GCA_964403295.1 uncultured Thermotogaceae bacterium
TTTCTTTATAACATCAGTGCCAGTTTGTTTTTTCAAATCATTGTAGTGTTGATTGTTCTGGCTTATGTCATGCTGGTGTTGGGAATAAATTTCGGTAACAGAACAGGATTGATAATTCTAACCTGTATCATGGGAACCATTACCGGAGTCTTTTTCGGAACGACAACGGGGGTTTTGGGTAAATCAGAAGGGATGAAAATGTCGATTACCATTGGTGGAACCCTTTTCAGCAGTTTTTTAGCAGGGCTTATGGCCAATCAAATGAAATACTTTGTCCAAGAAAATATGCCCATTGTTCGTTATATCAGTCCTGCAAACCTGATCACCGATGCCTTTTACAGCTTGTATTATTATGATACTTTGAGCCGATTTTGGTTAAATATCGCCATTCTGGGCCTTATTTCCCTTGTTTTTTGCACGATTACATGCCTTGTGTTAAGGAGGAGAACGTATGCAAGTATTTAAAGCGTATTTTAAAATCATTAAAAAGAACCTTCCCATGCTGATCTTATATTTGGTTATTTTTCTAAGTGTAGCCATAGGCATTACAGCATCCAACAGAACCCAGGAAATGACCAGCTTTTCTACAGCAAAAAGCGATTTGGCGCTGATTAATGATGATAAAGGTTCTGACTTATCGAAGGGATTAGTGACTTACATAGAACAAAACGCCAACCTGGTAGATGTGGGAGAAGATACTGAAAAACTAAAAGATGCCCTCTTTTATGAAAAAATTGACTATATCCTGCGAATACCGGAAGGGTTTTCACAAGCATTTATGGCAGGAAATGATGTTCAGCTTGAGCAGACAAAAGGGATTGACCAAACAGCCGGTATTCAGTTGGAAATGCTATTGAACCGTTTTCTCAACACTGCATCACTTTATGCAAGGCATGGTAATAATCTGACACAGGCTGAAGTGATTGAAAAGACTATAAAAGATTTGTCTCTGGAAACACCTGTGGAGATGAAAACCTTTGACAGTGGTTTGTCGGATGCGGATTTGATTGCCTATTTCTTTAACTATGCGTCCTATTCCACCATCATCATTCTCATATTTGGTATATCCACATTTATGTTAGTGTTTAATAAGAGTTTTATTAAGCAACGAACGATGTGCTCGCCTTTGAGCAGTAATCAGATGGTTGCACAAAGGTTGATGGGTGATTTGGTTCTTGCAGTTTGTCTTTGGCTGATTACAACAATTTGCGGTTTTCTGGTTCACGGAGACGCCCTTTTATCGGTTAACGGGGCACTATGGATACTAAACTTGTTGATATTCTCACTTGTGTGTCTTTCCATCAGTTTCCTGATTGGCAGCCTCATTAAAAACAAGAATTCCCTGTCCGCTGTTGCCAACACCGTCGGCTTGGGGTCCAGTTTTCTTTGTGGTGCATTTGTTCCACAATATCTCTTGGGTGAAAGCGTATTATCCGTAGCGCGATTTATCCCGACATACTGGTACATCCGAGGAAACAACCTGATTGCAGGATTGAATACTTTTAACAGTGAAACCTTGGGTCCGGTATTGATGACTTTTGTCATTCAAATCGGGTTCATTGTGGCAATCATTGCTGTTTCAATGGTTATTAACAAACAAAGAAGAGTAGAATCTTTTGCTTGAGTTTGAATGATATCAATTGCTTAAAAATTAAAAATAATCCCCTCACAAGAGGGGATTATTGATTTTCTTAGCTTCAGTTTAATCCTTCATTTCCTTTAAAAGTTTTATTTCAAATTGAATTTGTTCATAGAGTTCTTTTATCCGATCAGAGATTCGTTTTTTTGTGCTTTCTTCCTCAAGGTCTTTAGTCAATTCATGAAGCATTTCAAAATGCATGTTTAATGCCATGCCTTTTAGTTGATGGGCGGCCTTTTCGAGTGTAACAGTATCTTTTTTTTCGAAAGCTTCTTCCAGCATTTGTTCCCCATCTTCAAGGGCTGTTCTTCCCAATTTGATGATATGCGTTATAGCCTCTTTATCGTTCCCCATTTTTTGGGCAAAACGCTTTTGATTGAAATGCATGAGACAATTTTGTCCCATTGGAGCGCCATTGGTTTCCATGGTAGATGCTTCTTGAAAATATTGGAGTATGACTTTTTCAAATGACACTTCGCTTACCGGTTTGATCATATAAGCGTTAAATACACTTTGAGCAGCTTGATTTTTCTGATTATTTTGTGATGTTGCACTCAGGGCAACGATAAAGGGTTTTTCTTCCTTGTTGATTGCCCACTGCCTTATTTTTTGGGTTGCTTCATAGCCGTTCATTTGCGGTAACTGAATGTCCATAAAAATAAGTTGGGGTTTTTCATGTTGATATTCTGTAAAGGCATCTTGTCCGTTATCTGCGCAGATAATGGTGGCTTTGTCAAAAATTCGCGAAAGGATTATCTTCGTCATTTCCATATTCAATGCGTTATCTTCAACGATCATGATTTTGATGGGGATTTTGAATCGTTCGTTCTTAGTTTGTTTTTTGTTGATGGTTGTCTGTTCTTTTTCTTCATTTGGCAATTTCTCTTGAAGATACTCTGCCAATGAAACGCTAAAGCTAAAGATACTACCTCTCCCCAACTCACTGGTCAACGCCAGTTTACTGTCCATCATCTCCAATAATTTGTTGGTGATGGCAAGACCCAAACCCGTACCACCAAAACGCTTAGTCGTGGAGGGTTCAGCTTGAGAAAAGGCATCAAAGATCTTAGCCATGTTTTCTTTGCTGATGCCAATACCGGTATCCCTAACTGAGAAAGTGAAGGTTCTTTTTGCCGTTATTTCAGTGGAAGTAGAACAAGCAACCTTCAGCTCTATTTCACCCTGCTCAGTGAATTTAATCGCATTACTCAACAGATTGGTGATGATTTGACGCAGACGAACCACATCTACTAGTACGAATGGCGGGATTCGATCGTCTTTTGTGAAGATTAGTTTGATTTTCTTCTTATCTACCATAGGTTGCATGAGATTTATGGTCTTCTCCAACAAATCTGTCAGATTAACCGGTTCAGGGTTGAGTTGAAGTTTTCGATTCTCTATTTTTGAAAAATCAAGGATATCGTTAATGATCTCCATCAATGAATTGGCAGATACTTGAATATTATTCAGATATCTTTCTTGCAAATCATCAAGTTGTGTGTGTCTTAAAATATCTGTGAATCCAATCACAGCATTCAGGGGATTTCTGATTTCATGACTCATATGCGCCAAAAACTCACTTTTTGTCCGGTTTGCCTCTTGGGCTTTTACTTTGGCTTCTTCCAGTTCGGTAATATCAATGGCATATTCTACAATACCGTTCAACCGTTTTTCTTCGTTTAATATTGGCGCCAGCATGATTTTGAAGCTTTTGGACTCAGAGCGGCTGATCCGAACAATTGTTTTTCCGTTTTTCAAACGATTCAACATGGCGGTATTCAACATGGATCCCTTTTTTGTAGACAGTTTATTGACAATCTTCTTTATTGCTATCTCTTCAATGGTTATTGCCTTTTTCGACATGGCATCCATCCAACGGTTGTTTGCTGAAATGATTCCGAGTCGTTCATCCAAGACAACCAAGTATCCGGGTAAGTTGTTGATAATGGATTTAAGTCGTTCTCTGCTTTTTCCCAATTCCTCTCTGGCTTCTTTTAAGCCAGTGATATCCTGGGAGATTTTAACAAAATTGACGATGTGACCTTTATCATCGAAAACAGGTGAGATGGTTCCTTCTTCCCAATAGGTTTCTCCGTTTTTCCGTTTATTATGAAAGATTCCATTCCAGATTTCCCCCGATTTAATGGTTGACCAAAGTTCACTAAAGATACTTTTTGGCAGTTTTCCCGAGTTGAGAAATTTAGGATTCTTCCCTTTGATCTCTTGAAAGCTATAACCGGTAATGCTCTGAAATTTTTTGTTGACATATTCCAGGTTTCCCTCATAATCTGTAATAACTACTATTGTAGGTCCTTGTTCCACAGCCGTGAAAAGCTTCTTATAGTCTTCAGATTTACTTGTTAAGTGATTGATTTCCTCTTTTGAAAGGGTGTTCTCAGTAATAAAAACCGCAAAAGAATCTTTTTCAAGGGATATGATTTCCATTTTGAATAATTTCTCAAGTTGATCACTGTAATAATCCAATTTCTTGTTCTTACCATTTTTAACAGATTCGTAGACAATATTTATCCAATAATCTGTATCGGGAATTTGTGCTGACCAAAGATTTTTAAAAGAGGACTTGATTAATTCCTTCCTTTTTAATCCGGTCATTCTTTCCACCGCTCTATTTACATCCACGAATTCAAAATCTATCGGTTTTTGCTGTTCATTATAAATAAATTTTAATCTGGCAAAACCGATCGAGCTAAGTTCCAGCAGTGTCTTTATTTGTGTGCTTTGTGTGTGCACAAATATCACCTATAATAGTGAATAGTTTTAAAATTTGACATTAAATATCCCTTTCACGAACCAACTCAATCGCTTCTTTACCGGACATATGGGTAATCTCGATTTCCACCATACAGGTTTGTGTAAAAAGTCTGTCGATTTCTTCCATGCGCCCTTTTTTATGGTCTGGAGAATACTTAGCAGCAAGAATTTCCAATGCATGACGTTTTTCTTTTTCATCTTCTAAAACTCTGGCTTTTCCAAAAATGATCACACTACGATAATAAGTGGTAAATTCTTCAGGTACGATCTGATCTTTGTCAATTACACAAAAAGAAACCTTTGGATTACCTCTTATGGCGTCTATTTTATGGCCACTGCAGGCGCAGTGAAAGTACACTTTGTCGTTTTTGTAAACATAACTTAAGGGAACTGCATATGGATACCCATCATCACCTGACAGAGCGAGGACACCGGCTGTTCCTCTATTTAAAACGGCGATGGTTTCTTCGGTTGATAAGGCTTGTTTTTTTCGGCGCATTTCACGAAACATATGAAACTCCTTTCTTTTTGAAAATTAAGATGCAATACGATTTCTGCCTTCTTTTTTTGCCTTGTAAAGTGCTTTGTCAGCCATGGCTAATAATTCACGACTGTTTTTTGTTTCGGAGGGTATGCTGGTTGAAACACCGATACTCACTGTAATATATTTGGTAAGAAGAATGGATTTCTCATGGGGGATCCTCCGCATTGCAATCGCTTCTCTTACTCTTTCTGCCTTTTCGCTGGCTGTTTCCAAAGGATCATGAGGTAAAAGCACGGTGAATTCCTCACCTCCCCATCTGGCTGCAATATCTCGGTCGTGAACAATTGCTTGAGAAATGATTTTTGCCACATCAATGAGTACCAAATCCCCCTCCAAATGGCCGTAAAAGTCATTATAGGCCTTAAAGTAATCGATGTCAATCATCAATAGAGAAAGTGGTTCTTTGTTTTTTGTTGCTTCATTCCATAATTCGTTCAGTCTTTTATCAAAAGCACGGCGGTTTTCCAATTTAGTCAATTCGTCAATTCGGCTTAATTGCTGTAACTGAGTCCGTGATTTTTTAATAATTCCCTGTGTTGTTTCTCTTTCATATTCCAGGGCAGCACCTATAAACAGACAGGTGATGTAGACGATGGGAAATCGCCAAGTAAAGGCTTGCGTATAGTCATATCTGAATGCCGTCAAAAACGGTGTCCAAAGGACTAAAAGAACGATGAACAACATTGTAAAGCAGATCACATTACCGGCTTTTAATCCAAAAAGCGAAAAACCTGTTGTGGGAAGGAGTAAAATCCAAATGGGGCTAAACCCCTCTATCCCTCCATTGATAAGTAGCAAAGTCAGTAACACCAAAATCGAAGTCGCCAATAAATAAAGACCCGTTTTTTCTTTGCCTGTTTTGTTTAAAATATAGATAATCAGAATTAAAACAACCGCAAGTCCTCCGGTAAGCATAACAAGGTAAAGAGTTCCCGTAAAAAGATTTAAGATGCACATGAAAATGCTGAGGACTAAAAGGATAGTTGAGATAGTCAGTGATAAGACTCGTGTCCGCTTTTTATCATCAGAAAGAATTTTTTTAAAATAATTATGAAGGTTCTTTCTCGATTTTGGCAAAATGTTTCACGTCCTTCAAATATAGATGATTACTTCTGATTTAAGAGATAACCTTCTTTACAATTTTATTATACACCTTTTGTTGTTAACAAAAAGTTGAATGACACTGTTCAGCTTGGAAAAGATAATGATATGATAAGTACAGATAAATCAACTTATGTATTGATAAAAGAGGTGGGGTAATGTTAAAGGAAAAGGTTGTTCAGTATTACAGTGGAGAACTTGATTTAAACTGTGCCGAATCCATGATATATGGAGCCAATGAAACGTATGGTCTAAATTTAAACCAACAAGTATTGGACACCATGTCTTCTTTTGGTGGAGGTATGGGGGTAGAAAGTGTTTGTGGTGCCCTTACGGGGGGGCTGGCGGTATTGGGTGTTATGTTTACTTACAACAAGGCCTTGGATTCTGAAAAGAGAAAGGCGATCATTACCGATTTTTACAAAGCCTTTGAAAAACGGTTTGGAACAGATAACTGCCAAAAAATTAAAGCAACCTTCCGTGATGATACCGTTGGTTGTCAAAATGTCGTCAAGTGGTCGGCTGAAATTTTGGAAGAAGTCATCAGGAAATATAAAGAATAACATTCTGAAAACATGGAAGAGCAAGAAATGGTAAAACCGGATATCAGTCATTTCCTTTTGAATATCAATAGGAGTGTGAGTTTTTAAATTGTTTCGTAAATGAGGAGACTGTGATTTGGATGTTTCCCCATGTCTAATGGGAAATTTTTTAATAAAGAGAGGCGATTCATTTGAAAGAGAAAAATTCGGTTAAAACAATGTGGTCTGACTATTTAAAAAGTCTAAATAAAAGACCTGAACAGATGACTGAAAATTATACATCATGGTTTTTTGGTGGGGACAAGGAAACAGCTGATGAGTTGGCAGAGTTGGTACTTTCAGGAACGAAAAGGGCTACAGCTTCGCTTTATGACAGTTATGCTTATGAAGACGAACCCATTCCAAAAGCTGGCGATTACAGTGTTATAACCAATTGGGAAGGGGAAGCCAAATGCATCATTCAAACAACGGCAATCAATATCTGCCCGTTTAAAAATGTATCAGAAGCGTTTGCCAGAAGAGAAGGTGAAGGGGATAAAAGTCTTGCCTATTGGCGAGAAGTTCACCGTCATTTCTTTTCCTTAGAATGTCAAGATATGT
>CAYOFT010000087.1:0-7191 GCA_964403295.1 uncultured Thermotogaceae bacterium
TTTGTTTGGAGTCTCTGGCATTTGCCAAGTTTTTTTATAATCGGTGCCATTCAATATGAGTTGGCTCAAAACGGTTTAATAATTGCTTTTTTGATTTATACAATTTATACAGTAATTCTTAGTCTTTTCATGACGATCTTATTCATTAAGACTAATGGAAGTGTTTTTGCAGCCATTCTCTTTCATACAGTAGCGAATTTTTCCCATGGACTGATCACCATTATTACAAAACCACTTTCTGCCATGATATTTATCATTCTTTTGATTGCTTTTGGTCTATGGTTTATCTTCATCCATCGAAAAACCTTTTTTTCTTTAGAAAAGGTGAGCTCAAGTAAAAAAGAGTAAGAACAATCCATATAAAAGAAGGCGAATCTTTCGATTCGCCTTTTAGATAATGGAGCGGAAGACGGGATTCGAACCCGCGACCCCCTGCTTGGCAAGCAGGTGCTCTACCACTGAGCCACATCCGCATAATGCTGGTGCGAGTGATGGGAGTTGAACCCATACGAGATCATTCTCACTGAATTCTAAGTCCAGCGCGTCTGCCAATTCCGCCACACTCGCGCTTCCCATCCTCTGGTGAGCCGCGAGGGACTTGAACCCTCGGCCCCATGATTAAAAGTCATGTGCTCTACCGACTGAGCTAGCGGCTCCTGTGCTCAGAACAAGTTGCGTATCCTGAAGCGCAATGATTCTATCATACTTTTCTTGAAAATGCAAGTACGGATAAAACAGTTATGAAAACATAAGGAAATATTTTTATGAAATTTGTTTTCCAGTTTCCATCAATACCCTTATATTTTCCACCAGTAACGATTGCATTTTTCTTTCTCTGAAGTTGGGATCTTGTCCCAGTGTTTCCACTATCTCATCAGCAGAGCTCATATATTCCCTTAAAGCGATGGATTTTTGGAGATAAGAGATCATTCTGTCAATTTCAAGTTTGTTGCACACTTTTCCATGACCGGTAACATACCATTTGGCTTTTTCCCGTTTTAAACCTTTTAACACCTTTATCCAACGCTCTAAATTACTATCTGAAACAATTTCAGGATGGTATTCACAAACCAGCAAATCCCCAACGATAAGAACCTTTCTTTCGGGTATACGGATAATGGTTGAATCCGGTGTATGTCCACCTACTACCTCAAATTCAACGTTTAGATTGTCCAGTGTCAGTGTATATTCTTTTTTGAAAGTTAGTGCCGGGGGAACAATTTTAATGTTTTCCTCTTGTAAAGCTTCTTCTCTTTCGATGACTTGGTCAATATAGTGCCGGTTCATAATAGAAAAATAATTTTCAGTCTTTTCGGAGGTTAACAGCTGTGCTTTTATTCCGGAATTTCCAAAGGTATGATCCGGATGGTAATGGGTGTTTGTAATCCAGGCAATTTCCGATCTTAAAAGTCGTTTAATATAGAGGGCCACTTCAGCGGCTTTTGAAGGAAATAAAGAACTGTCTATGATCAAAGTACCTTCTGCTGTGGTTAACGTGGTGATATTTGAACCACCATAAGGATTATCAAAAACGATGATCCCCTTTTCAATCTCTTTCAACGCTCTCACTCCGTATTTTTTTCGTCAATATACTTTTCTACACAGAGTGATAAAAATCCCTTAATATTTCCACTTTAGTTGAAGACCCGGGAATCATACAGGCCTTTTGAGAAAGGTGAACAGCTTCTTTCAGAGTTTCGAATGGTGAATTTTCTTTCAAGAAATTATAAATAAAAACAACATCGAACAGATCACCCGCCCCGGTTGTATAGGGAAGTGTTTGGCCGTTTCCGGGTACAGAGACAGCATGCCATTTGGCACCGTTTTTGCCGAGTTTGACCACATCACAAGGATTATGCTCAGCTTCGTCCTCATTGCCTATGATAATGGCATCATTGCGTTCATTTGCGAAGGGGATGTGAGCATACTTGGGTCCCAAATCAATGAACAGACTTTTCCATGGAATGGTTAAAAGGCTTTCCAATGTTTTTTGGTTGATTTCTGTTGCAAAGATTAAACAATAATCTTCTTTGCCTATCGTTGAAGGTAACTTAAAATCAGGATCAGGTGTCACGCTTGCAGCTAGAGCTTCTCCATTTTTGGAGATAAAACGATTATTCGGTTGGTTTTGTTGGATGAGGTATTGTGTTTGAACTCCATATTGTTGGATGGCTGATTTGATAGCCTCGCTAAAGTGATCTGTTCCAAAAGCAGCGTGAAGATATGTTTCCATTCCCAATAAAGAGAACCCCAATGAGGCATTTAAAGCAGAGCCTCCCGGGGTTTCTACTATTTTACTTTGGTGAACCTTTTCCCCATAAATGAAAAGATCCATAAAGATCCTGCCAAACACATGTATGGCCATTAAATACCTACTTTTACCAACTCGTATTTCCTTTCACCTAAACCGATTTTTTCCGCATGAATGAGCTGAGCTTCCCAATCGGTTTCGGGATGTACTTCTTTGAAAGGATCATGTTTTACAGCATCGATAACCATGTCAATACAGGCCTGATCCAATGCCACGGGATCTGTACTGACAGCAATACCTATATCCGGGGCAATGGGAATATCGTTGGAATCCCAGCAGTCGCAGTTTGGAGATACGTTGTTGATAAACGATATGTGAAAATGCCGCTTGTTTTTCAAAACCGCAAGGGTGTATTCCGCCATTTTTTTGCAGAGGTTGTCAGCTCCTTCATTCCAAACCGGAACCATAGCCCCGTAATTACACATGGCCACGCATTGTCCGCACCCTATGCACTTATCATAATCGATGATCGCATAATCTTTTACTGTGATGGCATCTACCGGGCAATTTCTTGCGCAGAGCATGCATCGAACACATTTTTCTTTTCTGACCTTTGGTTTGGATGAAGAGTGCTGTTCCATTTTTCCAGCTCGAGACGCACAGCCCATGCCGATGTTTTTAATGGCTCCACCAAATCCAGCCTGTTCATGCCCCTTAAAGTGGTTGATACTAATGACAGTATCTGCATGGGCTACAGCGGCACCAATCTTAGCTTCCTTAACAAAATCCCCATTTATGGATATTTTTACTTCATCAGTTCCTCTCAATCCATCTGCGATGATTACGGGAGCCCCGATTACCGATCTGGCAAAACCGTTTACTTCAGCTGTTTCAAGATGATCAACTGCATTGGAACGGGTTCCTTTATATAATGTGTTTGCATCCGTTAAGAATGGTTTTCCGCCTGCCTCATTGATCATATCGACCACAACGCGAATGTAATTGGGTCTGATATAGGCTAAATTCCCGTATTCTCCAAAATGAAGTTTCAAAGCCACCAACTTATCTTTCTCAAAGGATTCATTAAACCCGCCCTTTTCAAGTAAAGTACGCAGTTTTCGAAGTAAACTGAGCCCTGCTTTTGTTTTAAACGTTGTGAAATAAACCTGTGCCATTGTATCAGCTCCTTTTTGTAAGGTTTGCTATCTATTATAGCATGACACAGGCCAGGGATTTTGTATGACTAGGGGACAGGTACCTGATTAGGAATTTGTGCCACAAATTTCTTGTATGTATCTGGGTCCACCTCCCCCTGTCCCCTATGTTCCCTTTTTTATTTTAACCATCAAACGCCAGACATGAGCAAAGTACACTGTTAATGGTATAATATGACCGAGGCCTTCAAACAGGTCTCATAAAACATAAGGTGTGATTGTTTTGGAATCAAAACTCAATAAAAAAAGGATGAGACGTTACAACATGGCTTTCAACCTGCTGCTTATGATGATCGTTCTGATCTTTTTTTTGTTGTTTTTTCAGGTGTACAACGATTATAAGACTTCCCAAATCAACGGCTTTATTGATTATGGAATAGAACAAACAAAAATCTTAGCAAATGAGATCGATACCAAATTAATGAACACTTTAAATGAAATCAATGAAAATATATCTCTGCTTACTCCTTCAGAAATGCAAAGAAGACATCTTCAAATCGAAACGGCACATTCTGAAATTGATGCTATTTTTTTGTTTGATACTATCGAAGAAATACGAGAACTGGATGTTCCAAACAAAGAAGCATTTCAAACAGAATTGGATAAGATGATAGAAGTAATTGAATCGGAATCCGCAACGATTCTCTCTGATACTATTTTTACTGATGAGGATATTTTTATTTTGGTATTATCCCCTAATGGACAATCGGGATATATTCTTAGTGTTGTGGATTTTAAAAATCTGGTTCAAAATATATTGAATCCCATCAGCTTTGAAAGGTATCGAGGTGCTTATGTTTTAGATGAGGAAGCGGACCTGCTTTATCATTATCAACCCGAAATGATTGGTTATAATATTTTTGATGATTTTGATTCTGAAAGCTTAAAGGATGTTCATAAGAAGATGTTGGCAGAGGATACAGGACATGGTTTTTACCTTCTGGACTGGATTTTAGAGGAAGATGTTTTTTATGACAAAGTTACCGTTTGGAATGGGTTTACCATTGGGGATCGTACATTTAAAATAGCGAGAACTGCAGATCTGGCTGAAATGAATAAAGAATTGACAAAATTGAGAAATAGCGGGTTACTGTTGATTGTTTTGGTTTTTGCAACACTTTCCATACTGGCAATGTTGAACCTGAAATTTCAAACACGTTTACTAAGATTCATTTCAAACGATTTGAAAGACAAGCTTGTTAAAAAAACACTGGAAATCAAGGAAAATGAGGAGAAATTTAAAACCTATATCGAAAATAGTCAAGATTTGGTTGTTCACATCGATGATGAATTCATGATCGATTATGTTTCTCCTTCTGTTAAAATGATTTTGGGGTATACACCTTCAGAAATGATAAACAGGCATTTAATTGAGTTTATAGACAGAAAAAATGCCGTGAAAATTATGAGTTTAGATGAACTGAAAAAAATCATTTCAAGTAAGGGGCTTATCAGTCCCATGATCCGAAAAGATTCTCACATCATATCCATTGAATGGTCAATTTCAAGCGGTAATTATAAAGGTGGCAAGGTATATCAACTGATAGGCCGGGATGTAACGGAAAAACAAAAAACTGAGAATAAATTGAAAAAAACAGCTGAATTTCGGCGAGAACTTTTGGATTTCTCTGCGCGAGTATTGGATGGTAGCCTTGACAAAATCCCCTATCAGGAATTACTGAAAAGAACACTGCGATATATAGAAGGGGATGTAAAAGGGTCTATTCTTATCAAATGTGAAGATGACAGATACAGATTTACAGCCTCTCAAGGATATAATCAGCAAATTCTTGATCAAATCAGCTTTAGTGAAGAGGAACTATTCGATTCAAACACATCTGAACCAGTCATTAAAAAGGCCATTGAAAGACGTCACAAGACAGATCCTGAAATCTTGTCATTATTAAAGAAGGCCGGATTCGAGAATCCTTCTGCTGTTATGTCTGTTCCCATATTCATGAATGATAAACTGATAGCCCGATTTTCTGTGGATCGATTTAAAACTGAAGATAATTTTACCGATGAAGACCTGGAGATTGCCAGTTTGTTTGCACAGCAAATAGAAGTATACCTGGAACGACAAATGCATGAAAAAAAATTAATTGAAGAAAAGGATAAACTTTATGAACTGGCTATGTTTGATTCTTTAACAAAGCTTCCCAATAGATTGAATACTGAAAAGTACTATAAAAAAACCTGTTTGGAAAGAAAAAGCAGAAAAGAATTAGCCGCTCTGGTTTATATTAACGTTAAAAAATTTAAAGATCTTAATGCCATCTTTGGACGATCATTCGGAGATGAAATTCTGATCACTATCGCAAAAAGGCTTCAAAACACCTTAAAAGGTGAAGAGTTTGCCGCTCGTTTTGAAAGTGATGAATTTATATTGATTATTTCCTATCGTGATAAAGTCGAATTGATCAATAGAATCAAAACAATCAGTAATCATCTGAAAGAACCTTATAATTTTAATCAGACGGCTATTTCCCTGAATTTCAAAATAGGGATCAGTGTATATCCGGAAGATGGGGATGATTTCAACACTTTGTTTAAAAACGCTGGGATCGCTGCCAATCAGAGGGATACTTTGGATGAAGAAATCACTTTTTTTCAAAAGAAACAAGTAAAGAAAATCACTGAACGGATGTTTATGGAACAGCAATTGAGAAATGCCATTAAACATCCCTCCAATTTTCAGATGGTTTATCAACCCTGTGTACTACTTGATGAAAATGAGAATTCCAAACAATCAATTAACCATTTGGAAGCCCTGATCCGGTGGACATTGGATGATGGAAAACAAGTCCCCCCCGGTCTTTTCATTCCAATAGCAGAAGAAACGGGTATGATTCACAAGCTGGGGAGAATCATTGCAGAAAAAATCGCTGTTCAAATTGATTTCTTTAATAAACACGGGATACATGTTCCCGTTTCCATGAACCTGTCGGCCAAAGAACTCATGAGAAAAGATATTGTTCAAATGTTGGAGGGTATCTTAAGCAAAAATAGCGTTACAGGAAAACAGTTAGGTATTGAAATTACTGAAAGTGCCTTGATCGAAAATCTTTCGAATAGCGTTCAAAAGTTGGAAGCCTTCAAAGAATTGGGAATGAGTATATCGATTGATGATTTTGGTACAGGGTATTCATCTCTTTCCTATATCAACAGCTTTCCCATAGATTACATCAAAATTGATAAGAGTTTTGTGGATAGAATTGCAACCGAAGAGAACAGCCGATCCATTGTTAAAACTATTATTTCACTGACAGAATCCTTGGGAGCCAAAACCATTGCTGAGGGCGTTGAAACAAAAGAGCAATTGGATATACTAAAGGATTTAGGCTGTACCATCATCCAAGGTTATTATTTTTACAAACCCATGCCCGCATCCTCTATTTTGGACTTATGATGGAGTGATTGTTTGATCCAGGAAATTGTTAAAGCCTTTTTTTTAATCTTTGTTGCTGAAATGGGTGATAAAACACAAATATTGGCCATGGCGTTTGCTACCAAATACCCGATTAAAAAAGTACTGTTGGGTATCTTCATTGGTGCGTTTCTCAATCACGGTATTGCGGTGGCTTTGGGAGCAACTATTTCAGATATTTTCCCGCTCAGTACCATTCAAATTGTTGCCGGGATCGCTTTTATTGGATTTGCACTCTGGACGCTGATTGCAGATGATTCGGAAGAGGGAGAAGGGAACACACGATTCAAAATAGGGCC
>CAYOFT010000088.1:0-7171 GCA_964403295.1 uncultured Thermotogaceae bacterium
GCTGCAAAAAGCAGTGTAAACACAAAAAAGATGCGTGCGATTTTTTCCATCAAAAAGTACCCCCTTGAATGTTGGAATCAAATTAATGGTTCTTTGAGTTTATAAATTGAGACCAATTTGTTTCTTTATATTATACACCAAAGAAAAGATCGGAATGTTAATAGAAGACAAAAAATGACAATTAGAACCCCCTATTCCCTTTGATAGTTTTCTTTAACAAATTGCTGTAAATACGTCTCTTCTTCCTCCGGCTTAGTTAACAACCCATCCAGCTTTTTTTTCACGATGTGCTTGATAATTTCCTTAATCTTTTCTCCCGGTTCAATGCCAAACTCCCGGATCAGACGTTTTCCACTGGTCGAGTATAATTTAATCCGTTTTCTTGTTCGCAGGTATTCCTTCAAATGGGTAAGCCCCGACTCATCCAGATAAGCGGCCAGATAGCAGTATCCTTCGGGGGAGATGCCTTCTATGGTGCTGTATATGTCTGAGAATGGCATCTCTTCTGTAAACAGTTTTGCTAATATCTCCACGAACTTTGAAATATGATAGAGTTCGTTTGTCGTTTTTTTGGGGATGCCGTAATTGTCTTTCAACCAGTCGAGTTGGTCTTGGGTGTAGTATTCGCACAAGATGTATAAGAGGCAGTAAAAAGGGCAGATGGTGTAAGAACCTGAGTAAAATATTTCAAACCATTTCAGGGAGGCAAAGGTTCGTTCTATTTTTTTAGATAGCAAATGGGTGTAGTACGTTTGAGGAAACAAATGTTTGATCACATTTAATTCTCCCAATCGTTTTAACATGTCAACACGATTTTCTTCATCAAGGATTCTGTTCAACTCGTATCGAATCCTTCCACCGCTAATTTTTTCCAGATATTCGTCTTCAAGGGCCTTTTCCAGGTGTTCCAATGTTCGCTCTTCTAAGGTAAAATCGTAACGCTGTTCGTAACGGATTCCTCGGAGTATTCGGGTGGGGTCATCAATGAAGCTGGTGTTGTATAATATTTTAATATTCCCGGATTCGATGTCTCTTCTGCTTCCAAAATAGTCAATCAGCCGACCGAATGACCCTGTATTCAGTGCAATAGCCATGGCGTTAATGGTGAAATCACGTCTATAAAGGTCCTTCTTCAGATGGGCTTGGTCCACATTCGGCAAAGCTCCGGGATATTCATAATATTCCGTTCTGGCAGTGGCAAAATCGATATCTATTTCTTCTTCGGTAAAGAAAACTTTGGAGGTGAGAAATTTGTTATGCACCTCAGCTTTGATAGATTTATAAGCCTTGAGTTTTTCTGTAAATTCAATGGCATTGCCTTCGACAACTATATCAATGTCCAAATTGTCAAACCCCAGTAAAAGGTCTCTCACAAAGCCCCCAACAATGAAGATTTTGTACCCGATTTGCTCAGCAACTTCTCCCAGGGATTCCAAAAAACGGAACAGTTCAAGACTCAGGTTTTTCAACATGAGATTCTTAACATTGTAAAACTTTGACTCCTCGTTGACCAGCAAGGCGTGTCTTTTTTCTTGATGGTAGACTTCTCGGATAATATCCGTTCGTGTAATCAACCCCGCCAGTATGCCATTTCGTATCACAGGAATCCTGCCCACTCCGTTTTCAATCATCTTTTGTTTGACCAACTCTACAGAATCATCCCAATCCGCTACGACCAGGTTAGTGGACATGATACTTTTAACCGGATTGGACCCCAAACCGTGATCCATAGCCTTTTGTACATCACGGCGCACAACAATTCCAACCAGGTTGTCAGCCTCAATGATGGGGATACCCCCATACCCTGTGAGATTCATAATCTTATGAGCTCGTTTGATTTGCATCTTTGCCAACAGGGTTTTTACCGGATAACTCATGATATCAGAGGCTTTGACGGCAGCACTCACAAAATTTACCAGCTCGCTGTTTAATCGTTCAAGGGCTTCTTCCAGGGTTACGTCAATCATTTTACAGGCCGCTGCCCGTTTATGACCCCCGCCACGAAGTTTTCCCATTAATTCTCCCAAATTGACATCCGGTGAAAGGGTCCTGCCTACAAGGTACGTTTTTTCTCCCATTTTCACCACAGAGATAAAGGTATCAAACCCCTTTGACAGCCAAATTTTACTGGTAATCAGGTTCAGTCCGCCTACAAAGCCCTCTATTTCAGACGTGCTGATATGAATTTCTACCTTATTGATGATTTTTGAGACGATGTTCTCCTCAAGTTCTTTCATCAAATCCAGTTGATCCGGTGTCATTTCCGTTTTCACAAATGCTGATATGACATCGATATTTGCCTTTTTTTCCAGAAGATATGCACAAGCCCGCATATCTCTGGGCGTTGTGGAAGAAAACAGAAAATTTCCTGTATCCTCATAAATACCGATGGCCAATAACGTACTGGCTTCCACTTTGATCTTGGTGTTTTTTCTTTGTAGTTCTTCCACAATTAATGTACTGGAGGACCCGATTTCCTCCAGAAATATTTTCTTGTCGGTCTGATTCGGAAAGATTCTGGAAGGATCCACAGGATGATGATCGTAAATTCTGATCTTGATATCGGGGTTTTTAAAGATTGTTTGTATCTTCTTTCCCAATCGCTCTGGAATGGAAGTATCACAGATGACGACTTCTCGAACCGATGAATAATCCACTTCTTTTTCCATATAGAAGGGGAATTTTTCCTCGTAAATGGTCATAAATTCCTGAAGATTATTGGAGCCTTCTCCGGAATGGATGATGACATGATCGGGAAACAGTAAATTAGCTCCCACGGTGGCCGAAAAGGCATCAAAATCTGGATTTCTATGTGCAACGATAATTTTTTCAGGCTTTATTCGGATATGTGCCTTTTTCTTTGAAATGGTCATCTCCCCCTTTTTACAAAAACAACTCCTGATATTTGGCAATCCCTTCTTTTTGACTTGATTAGACCAGCCACTGTTTCCAAGGTATTCCCGCTGGTCATGATATCGTCAACGATGATAATCTGCTCCGGTATCTCACTTTCAACGATAGTATAGGATTTTTTAGCATTTTCTTTCCGTTTATCCTGGTCAGCAATTGAAGCCTGCGGGATGTAATTGCCTTTTCGTTTGATGATTGGAAGCGTTTCCAAATCTGGTTTAAATGCTTTACCAAAGTATTCAACAATATTTTCCACTGAGGAAAAACCACGACTTCTGATGGATGCAATATGAGAAGGAACGGGAACGATTACACCTTTTAATTCCCAAAAAGACAACAGCTGAGCTAAAAAAAAGGCTAAAA
This sequence comes from uncultured Thermotogaceae bacterium, assembly GCA_964403295.1. GTDB lineage: Bacteria > Thermotogota > Thermotogae > MWEM01 > MWEM01 > JASUTC01. The sequence continues at coordinate 3,274 of CAYOFT010000088.1, forward strand.
ACCGCTCCAAGCTTTTATGGGGTCCGTATTTATAGGATTTGATGAGATTGGTCAGGGGGCTGTCATAATAATCGTAGAAGTAAATCTTTTCCAAGGATGTTGTGCTCTTAAAAGTTCCGGATGGTTTCAAATCCTGAAGTTCGTCAACACAACTTTCACACAGTATTTTAACGGCCCCGATTGGCCGGGAACAAATCAAACACCGATTAGGTAAAAACAAATCAAAGAAGGCACCTGTAATAGGTGCCTTGCTAAATATATGTCGATCATTCAGTTCATTTAAGCATGGAATTGCTTGATGAACAAACATATCACTTTCTGAATTCCAATTCCCGTTCGACTTCGTTGATGTTGTAAAATTCCAACTCGTCGCCTTCGGCAATGTCGTTAAAATTGACCAACTTTATTCCGCACTCTTTTGGGGCTTCAACTTTTGACGCATCGCTTTGGAAGCGTTTAAGAGAATCCAGCGCGCCGTTAAAAACTTCAATACCATTTCTGTAAATTCTGACTTTTGACCGTTTTTCAACAAAGCCGTCGGTTAAAATAATACCGGCAATGGTTCCCACTTTTCGTACTTTGAAGATTTGTTTAACCTCACCATGACCCACCGTTTGAGCCACTTCTTCAGGTGTCAACATACCCTGCAAGGCCTTTTTCACATCTTCAATTAAATCGAATATGATATCATAACTTCTGATCTGAACCTCTTCCTTTTCAGCTTCATGTTTGGATTTTTGGTCCACTTTAACTTTGAAACCCAAAATGACCGCATCAGAAGCGGCTGCCAGCATGACATCCGTTGGTGTAATTGCACCGATACCCGCATGGACGATTTCGATGGTAATTTCTTCGGTCTGGAGTTTTCCGATTGCATTTCTTAAGGCCTCGACGGTTCCGTAGCTGTCTGCTTTCATCAGGATTTTCAGTACCTGTCTTTCCCCTTCTTTCACCATATCATAGAATTCTTCAAGGGAAATATGCTTTCTCTTCAACTGATTGGCTTTCTCTCTTTCCTGTACCTTCTCCACAACGGACCTTGCCGTGGTTGCAGATTCTACAACGTAAAGTATGGAATGTGAGTCAGGCACATTATTAAATCCCAGAATGGAAACGGGATCGGATGGTCCGGCCTCTTTGATCCGCTTTCCTTTTGCATCGTTCAAGGCTTTGATCTTTCCCCATGTATTTCCACAGACAAAATATTGTCCGATACGCAATGTGCCATCTTTAATAATACAGGTTGCCGTCGGTCCTATTTTTGGGTCCAATTCGGATTCAACAATCACTCCTCGAGCTCGGCCCTTTGGATAACATTTAATATCCTGCATTTCAGACATGAGCCCCACCATTTCAAGCAGGTCATCAATCCCCTCTCCGGTCTTTGCAGATATGGAAACCGTCACAGTATCTCCACCCCAGTCTTCTGGAACCAGGTGTAACTTTGAGGAAATCTGTTGTTTGGTTAGGTCAATATTGGCGTTGGGTTTGTCGATTTTGTTAATAGCAACAATGATTGGCACTTTAGCCTCTTTGGCATGATTATAGGCTTCCTCGGTCTGAGGCATAACACCATCATCAGCGGCAACAACCAGGATAACTATATCCGTTGCCTGAGCTCCTCTGGCACGCATCTCTGTAAATGCTTCATGGCCCGGTGTGTCAATAAAAGTGATGTTGTTTTTCTTGCACTGTACCTGATACGCCCCGATGGCTTGTGTGATACCACCGGCTTCACTTTCAGCTACCCTTGATGATCGGATATGATCCAACAACGTGGTCTTACCATGGTCAACGTGTCCCATAACAGTAACAACCGGGGGTCTGTTCACCAATTCAGAAGACCTTTCGGAATAAATTTTCTCATAATAGTCTTTCAGATGTTTTTCCAGGTCATCCTCTTTTTCATCAAGAAGTTCTTCCCCCTCCTCAATCTCAATGCGTTTGCCGTATTTTAGGGCTAACTCAACGCATTCCTCGAATTCCATCTTTTGATTGGGGTTGAGAATCTTTCCTTTGGCAAAGGATTCCTGTATGATTTTATTGATGGGAACTTTTATTGTTTCCGCCAATTCTCTTAAAGTCATTGAAAGAACGTTTATATAGACAACGTTTTCGTCGTCTTCTTTCTTTTTGGGTTCTTCCTCTTTTACAGGTTCCTTTTCCTTAGGAGCCTTTTTGACTGGTTTTTCAACCTTTTCTTCTTTAATCTGTTCTTTTTTTGGTTTTGTCTCAACCTTTGTTGGATTTTCCTTTTTATCGGATTTGGGCATCTTGGTTTTCTTGGCCACCTTTTCTTCTGTTTCCGCCCCCTCGTCCATTAAATCCATGACAAGCTTTTCGTCATCTTCATCGAGGGCACTCATGTGGTTCTTAACTTGAATGCCAAGCTCTTCAAGTTCTGTTATCAAGTCTTTGCTTGACATATCCAGACGCTTGGCTAATTGATAAATCCGGATCTTTGACAATACCTTCACCTCCTGTTACCGTTGGTATGTCGAAATTTTCAATACATTATACCACAGTGTAATATGCTTTATAAAACAAAAAAACCTTCAAAAAGAAGGTTTTTTATAATTATAATGTAAGGTTTTTATCTTATATGACTTTTTTGAATTCTACCAATCCTGAACAACCTTTTCTATTTTTTGAACAGGAAAATCCCATGATTTAAGTTTTTCAATCAAAGCGTTATATAATTCAGAATCCATTTTTGGAGTTCGGCTTAAAATCCACAAAAATTGTCTGCTGGGTTGACTAACAATAGCATAGGAATAATTCTCTTCATCTAAATCTATGACCCAGTAATCACTTTCAAATGTTGAAAAGAATCTAACCAGTAATTTGCCTGTTTCTTCGGGATTTGGAGGATAAGCCGTACCCTTGATAGAGCTCTTTAATCCCTCCGGACTACCGTAAAATCCCTGATTGACTACCTGTATCATCCCATCTTCCATTAAAGTGTATTCGGCTGTTACGTTGGTTAACCCCATTTCAAAAAACAAACCATATCGTCCGATTTCATACCATTTTCCTGCATAACGTTCCAAATCCACATCCACCGCTGTTACTTCATAGGCAAATGCGCTTAAAGTTACTATCACTGTTAAAATTGTTATTATTAGTGCTTTTTTCATACAATCACCCCTTTTAAATAAGAGACGGATTTACTTTGTTTGATATTTCTATTTCTTCTAAAAGTTGCTTTTTAATAGTCTTACAAACCGTAAAACTACAATATATTGTTATTCTATTGACAAAGACCCCAAAATATGGTATAGTTTCCTCAGATAAGACATTTCGAAAACATGTTTTATACCCCCCCCACCTTCCAAGGGTGGGGTTTTTTTTTAAAACAAATTTTGCTGTCCGTATTCTTCACTGACAGGTTGTTTATAAGCGCTTTTGATAGGATATTTTCTTCGCAGTAAGCCAATTTTTTCGTGCAATTTCTGTGAATAACGCCTTTTTGCCTCTTCATTAGTAAAAATTCTTGAAAATTCACGAAAACGTTCCGGGTAATGCTCTCTCATAAAATCCATAAAACGCGGCCGTGTTTTCCCCCGAAGGTACAATTTCCCCGTCAAAAGATAATCCACATGGCTTTCAGCAGCTTGTTGAAACAACTGCTCCAGGTCATCAAATTGATCCGTTAGAGTGGGAATGACAGGCATCAAATGCAGACCCGTACTGACGGGAAGCTTGGCAAATTCGCCAAGGACTTTCAACCGATCCTCGCTTTTTGACCCAAGAGGTTCTATCATCTTCCGGAGGGATTCATCAGGAGTTGTTATGGTTACTGAGATGTTGACAGTTGTCAAAGAGGCCAACTGAGCATACAAAGCAATATCTCTCAAGATCAAATCGGATTTGGTGGAAATGGTCAGGGGATTTCTGT
>CAYOFT010000089.1:0-7052 GCA_964403295.1 uncultured Thermotogaceae bacterium
CATAATACCCCAAGAAAAGAGCCTTTGTATTTTTTACGGATATTGGTTTTTACCAATACAGTTAGTAAGAAAAAGTAATTTTTGAATGTCTGCAAATACTTCAGATACTTTTTCATTTTGGTTCCTCTTTTGAATTTTTAGAAATTTTGAGGTTAATACTCATGCCAATGCCAAACATAACCCAAAACACAGTTGAAACAGAAACTACACTGTCGTTAAAAAACCCGGCTGTTAAATAACCGATGACAGAAAACAAAATAGCAACGCCTAAACATGAAATCAAATCATCAGGAGGTCTTTTTGTATACAGCATTATACTCCATATAATATACGTAATAAAAATGGTGATCAAAGCTATCATCGATATAAGACCTGTATTAACTGCTGTTTGTAAATACATGTTATGTGCTTTATCTACCATGATATTCATTTTCCCATAACTAATCAATTTACCAATATAATCATCTTGCGGAAAGTATATGGCGAAAGTATCAGGACCATACCCAATAAAAAGACTGTTTTTAATTAAGGGGATTGTTCTTGACCAAATATAGCCTCTTGAGGAACCCCATAATTCCTTTCCTTTGAAACCCCAAGATGGGATTTTTTCCCACTTAACCGGTTCAGTGCCTGGCACAATCAATTTGAAAGATTTTTCAGTGATAAGAAAATAAGCCGTTAAATCACCAAATTTAAAAATGATGCTGGGACCTTTTTCATGATTGGCAAATTGTAGTGAATACTTTGAATAATTAGTGTTTCTAAAGACTACTTTTCTGTTGTTATCAACGGAATAGAAGAGATATTCACCTTGTTTGCCTTTAAAGGCTATCCCGTAATTACCTATATTTTCTATTTCAAAATTGGAATTGGAAGATATTATTTTTAGTGATGAGTCTTCAATGATAATGTTCTCTAAATTTAATCTATTAATGTTGATTCTTGGATCTGTTGTGATTGAACTTAACTTTGCTAAAATTAGACCTCCCGTAAAGTGATCGGTAATAAACAAACCAAAAATCCCAATTAGCAAAATAATCAGAAATTGTTTCCATTTCTTAAAAATCAATTTTCTAAGGACGATCAGTAAAAACAAGAAGGAGATAAAAACACCCAATAAACCTGCTCTGGATCTTGAACCAATCAAAGCAAAAAATGCTGCTGCAAAAATGATTCCCAAAAAAAAGGCATGTTTTTTTTTCTTTGATAGAATTATTAAAGAACCAATAAACGGTAAAAAGATAGACATATAGCTTCCAAAATAATTAGGGTGTTTAAAGGTGCCTGATACGGTTTTAGCTTCCCCTTGAAAAATTAAGCGCATTGATTGGTTATTAAAATAACTTGGGAGTATTAGGCGTTTTCCCAGTTCAGTTTGGAAAATATTTAAATCAAAAAATTGAAAGATTCCGATGGTAAGAATTATTAATGCTGAAATGATGAAAAATAAAAGTATAATCCTTATTTGCCAAGTTTTATTAACAAAATTGAGGCTATATACTAAGAGAATGATATACGAAATTATGGCCAAAGCCCCTTCATATCGATTATAAAAACCAAACCATGATATCTTTGGATATTTTGAAAGTAATGCTGAAAGAAGAACAAAAACAAGAAATACAAGCAAAGGAATGTAGAGGTGCGTTTTTTTGAAATGAGATCTTGAAATAATTGCTTTACAAAATATGATAATTAATGATAATCCACTTGATATATAAAGAAAAATGGATTTGTAATAAGAAAAAAAATCATAATCCATGTCTGATATCCAAAATGAAGCAGCTTCTTTAACAGGCGTCATTTTTAAATAAACAATTATCGGGATAATTGCGATAGCAATAATTATTGGAAGTAATTCAAGAAACTCTATTAATGTATTTTTTGAGGAGAGTTTATTTGTTTTATGATAAAACATAATTTACCTCTAAATGTGAATTTAAAGACTTATTGTTCAATAACGGGTATCAAATCTCCAAAGAAGACATTGAAATAAAGTTGATAACGACAAGGTGTAATATCTCAAATTATTATACATTATTTTATATGATTATTGAATAATTTGTTTATAATGATTCTGAAATCACAAATGAAATTATTATCGGTTTAAAAGATCCTTTTTGATGATTAGAATCAAAAAAAACCTCCTAAAAAGGAGGTTTTGTCGGTATGATATAACCTGGTGGCGAGGGGCGGGATCGAACCGCCGACACGCGGATTTTCAGTCCGCTGCTCTACCTACTGAGCTACCGCGCCATGGTGGTGGGCGTAGCAGGATTTGAACCTACGACCCTCTGCTTGTAAGGCAGATGCTCTCCCGCTGAGCTATACGCCCGAAATGGCGCTCCCACGGAGGTTCGAACTCCGGTCTCCACCTTGAAAGGGTGATGTCCTAGACCACTGGACGATGGGAGCGTAATAAACGCATTTTCGCGTCAACGAGGTATATATTACTATATCAAAGGGGATTTGTCAAGTCGGAAATATTTAATTTATTTTACAATCCAAAAGATGAAAAGAAAAAGTGTTGAGAAATACACCTTTAACTACTCAGAAATCCCTTTGTTCCAGCTCTATGACCTTGCGCTTTACCTTTCCAAACTTGTTTGCACCCCATATCCCCATCAGTATCAAGGCAGATCCTACAAGATGATACCAATAAAAGGGTTCGTTGTTAATGAACACACCTGCAAGTATTGAAACAATGGTCGTTAAGTTTCCGAATGTGGCACTGATGCTGGCAGGTATCTTGGAGAGCATGAAATTGACAAAGAAAAAGGCCAATACTGATGAGAGAGTACCTAAATACAGAATGGATATAATTACCTGTTTGTTTTGAAAAGCCAGTATATATTGTGAAAGATTACCTTCCAGTCCCAGTTGAGTGATGGCAATGATATTAAAAACAATGGTTCCGAACCACATCATCACATAGGTGATTTCAATGGGTGTGAATTTCAATGAAGATTGTTTTGAAAGGATATTATAGAATGCCCCTGCCAATACCGCTCCCAGAAGAAGCAATATACCCAGGATATCACCTGAGATGCTAACAGCACTTTTCATCAAGACAATGAGGATGACCCCGGAAACGGATAAACATATAAATAGAGTCTGTAAAAAAGTGGTTTTCTCCCCCAGGAAGAAAAAGGCCATCACTGTTACGGCTATGGGGATGAGAGATATCATGATGCCGGCTTCGGAAGATGTTGCCAGTCTTAATCCATAAGCTTCAAATATGAAATAAAGTCCGGGTTGAACAAATGAAAGAACCAGCAATGATTTGATATTCTTTCCCTTCAAATTTATTCTAATCAACTTAAAGCTTTTTAGTATTTGCATCAAGATTGCGGCTGTTAAAAACCGATATGCCAAAAGCTGGAAAGGGTGAATGGTTTCAAGTGCTGCCCTGCTAAAAAGAAAAGACAACCCGAAGATGGTAGAAACGCCTATACCAGCAACAAGTGCGGAAATTGGGATTTTCATCATAGCCCTCCTAAAAGTACGGTTTGCAAAATACTTCGAGATTATAGCATTAAATTTAAAATTTTCATGATAAAATAAAAAAAAATTAAGGGGGAAGGATTATGCTGAATTTTGCAGTTTTAGTAAATACAGTTGCCGTCATCCTGGGAAGTATTATCGGAATGACCTTGAAGAGTCGCCTTAAGGATGTGTATAAAAAAAGGATGTTCCAAGCAGTTGGTGTAGTGACGTTAATCATTGGTGTGAAGATGGGTTTGGAAGCCAATGAATTTATCGTTGTTTTGGCATCTATGGCCCTTGGTGGAGTGATTGGCCAATGGATTGGTATCGAGGAAAGGATCGGGCGTCTTGCCAATAGAATAGAGAAGAGTAAGGGTGAAACACATTTTGTCAAAGGATTTGTTACTGCAACAGTTTTATTTGTGGTTGGCCCCATGACTATCTTAGGGTGTTTTGCTGCCGGTATTGAGGCTGATCCATCTTTGCTGCTTTTAAAATCTACTTTGGACTTTATCGCTGCAATTATTCTGTCTTCTTTGTATGGTTTGGGAGTTTTGTTTTCAGGATTGAGTGTTTTCATTATACAAGGGCTTTTAGTAACCTTCGCCTCTCAATTGACCATTCTTTCGTTACCCCAATACTTGAACGATTTTACAGGTGTTGGTGGGGCGATACTCTTAGTGATCGGATTTGGTTTGACGGAAATCAAGGAAATGAAGGCGGGTAACTTCCTTCCGGCACTGGGAATCGTTGTGTTTTTTGATTGGATTTACACTCTTTTTGTTTAAAAGACCCCGCTACTGTCAAAGCCTTCGCCGTAAACAGTTTTAACGGAGGAAACCGAAATAAATGCCTTGGGATCCTCATCCATTGCGATTCGTAAAATCCTCTGTTCTTCTCTTTTTCCTGCGATAACCGATAGTATTTGTCGTTCATTTCTGGTATACCAACCGGTTCCCGAATAAACCGTCACACCCCTTCCCAATTCTGAAGTGATTTTATCGGCGATGCGTGTGTATTTATTTGATATGATCGTGATTTGTGAGGATTGCCGGTTTCCCTGTAGATGCTTATCGAGAAAATAAGATGAAATGCCCATGGCGACCATGCCGTATATAATCACTTCAAGAGAATTATAGATCAGGTAGGCCGACCCGATGATAGCCATATTGATATAAAAAGACAATCTACCGATAGCAATATGGAAAAACTTTTGCAAAATCATCGCTATGATATCCGTTCCACCGGTACTTCCGCCTTGTGAAAAAACAACTCCCACACCAAAACCGGTAAAGAGTCCTCCTAAAAATAAGGAAAGAATGATCTCATCTACGATAGGTTTTGTTGCAAAAGGTTCAAAAACAGCTAACAGTCCTGAAAGTAAAAACGTGGCAAAGATGGTTTTGATACCAAAATGAGCTCCCAGAAATTTCATTGCGATAAAAATCAAAAAGGCATTAATCCCGGTATTGGATATTCCGAAAGGAATACCAAAACTATCTCTCAAAATCAGCGAGACCCCCGTTATTCCACCCGCTACAATCTGATGGGGAGCCCAAAAGAACAAGTAGCCTACGGCATATAAAATGAGGCCGACCCCCATAATAATGTATTCTTTGACTTTTCTGCTTTTTTTATTCATTATTTTCCTCCTAAAAAACCACACAAATATATCATTTTATGTTCTATTTTCAAAACAAATTTTATAAACCAAATCATTGAGAAGAATATCAAACGAGAATCATATTATTTAAGTCAAAAAAAGATAATCTGGCAAAAAATAAAGAATATTTATAAGAAAATAAATATTTTTAATAAAAGACTTGACATTTATTATTTTTTATGATAATATATAAATGTAGTCGAAGAAATGAGGAGAAAAAAGAATTATTTTAAAGGGGTGGATGAAAATGAAAAATATTTTGGAAAGAATATACAATAAAGAATCGGAAATTTTAATGAAGAAAGCAGATGATTGTTTTTATTACGCAATGGAAAAATTACCTTTGGGGGTGTAAAAATGAAAAGTTTATTTGAGAAATTTAACTTAAGAGCCAATGCTCAGATAGAGAAAGAAATGCTGGAGAGAGAAATTGCAGATGCACAGAATGCTTTAGAATGGTCTTTAAGATTTTAAAAGGAGGGATTGACATGAAAAAATTATTTACACAGTTTGTTTTCAATAGAGATGAAAAAGTGGACAAAGAAATTTTAAGAGCTGAGCTTGAATCGGCCAGAGAACAGATGGAATGGTCTTTAAGGTTTTAAGGGAGGGAATGTGATGAAAAAATTATTTACACAATATGTGTTCAATAGATATGAGAAAATTGATAAGGATATTCTAAAGGCAGAACAGCAATCAGCACAAGGCCAAGTTGAATGGTCATTGAGATTTTAAAGGGAGGGAACGTAATGGTTAATTTTGAAATTGAAAGAAGGAAAAGAGAATTACAGAAAAGAGAAAGAAATCGAATCGAATTTCTAAACGAATTGTATAGATTTTAACTCTAAAAATTAAGAAAGGAAAGTAAATATGACTTTATATATATAGAGCGGGGTACCCTTGATAATGATGGTGCCCCTTTTTTATTGTGATATAATGGCGTGAAAATTAAGAAAGAGGTGTCAATGTGTACGTATTTCCCGATTGTATACCGTGTCATTTTAATCAATTGTCAAGGATCATAAAAAGTTTGAATGTTTCTGAGGAAGAATCTTTTTCGCTGTATAAAGAGGTTGCTGAAGAATTTTCCAAAATGAAAAATTTTATCACGCCAGTAGAGATGGCTGACATATTGTATACGGTAGTTGAAAAACAAACCGGTATTCGAGATGTTTTTTATGACGAAAAAAAAGAGGCCAATGAAATGGCCATGAAAATTGTGGATTACATCGAAAAGGATTCGGTCAGTCGTGAATGGCCTTTGAAAATGTATGCTAAACTTTCTGCTTTGGGGAATCAGATTGATCTGGGAGCTCATGATGTTGATCTGGCATCTTTTGAGAAAGAGATCATATCCAAGGCATTGAAACTGTCTTTTGAATTGGATGGGTATGAAGAGTTTGAACATCGTTTGAAAAAGGCGAATGCCCTGTTGTTTATACTCGATAACGCTGGGGAAGCCGTGTTTGACAAGTTGTTTATGAAGAAGATCAAAGAAAAATATCCCAATGTGACCATTTATTCTGCCGTTCGTGGCAGAACCATTCTCAACGATGTAACAGTGCAAGAAGCTTTGTTTATTGGGTTAGAAGAAGTCAGCGAAGTGATTGATTCCGGTTCTATGTATCCGGGAGTTGTCATAGGGAAAACCAGCAAAGTGTTTTCTGGGATTTATGACGAAGCAGACATCATTATTTCGAAAGGTCAGGGTAATTTTGAAGGTCTTTCAGATAATGGAGAGGAAAAGTTATTCTTTTCTCTGATGGTCAAATGTGAAACCATTTCAAAATACATAGGAATACCCAAAGGATCAACGATCTTCTCAAACAAGGTCAAAAAGAGTTAAAAAAACCGTGTTACCATTAATTAACACACACGGAAGCTATGCTTAATTGACAAAGGGAAG
>CAYOFT010000090.1:0-7041 GCA_964403295.1 uncultured Thermotogaceae bacterium
AAAAGATCATCGCTTGAATGATTTTTGATATCTCGGGTGTCATATCCGAAAAAATCGATGATGCTGAGGCGGCAGACTCTAAAAATGCAAATAAGAATGCTGACGGGATAATCCAAAGGGGATTGTTTTTGGCTATTAAAGCCACGGCTATCCCTGTCCAACCATAACCAAAGGAAAATCCCCGGATCATCTTTCCATGAACGCCCAAAATTTCTATAATCCCCGCCATACCTGCCATGGCACCGCTTAAAAAAAAGGTCTTGTGTATAACACTTGAGCCTTTGATTCCAATGTATTCCGAAAATTTGGTGTTTTGACCGTAAATATTCATTTTCAATCCAAAGACACTCTTTCTGAGTATCAAGTAAAAAATGATAAGAAACACAATCCCCCAAAAAATCCCGGTATTCAAGTTGGAAGGGATCAATATCTTTGAAAACAGAAGATTTTCATCAATGGTTTTTGTTGTAATCAACCCCGCTTGCGTATCCAGTAAAGGACCTTCCAGGAAATAATCCGTTATATGGAGTAAGCTGTAGCCAATCAGCAGGGAAGAAATCAATTCGTTGACACCATACTTACTTTTTAAAAATGCGGATATGAAGGCAAAAAAACCCCCTGTTAGAGCAGCTACGATGACAATAATCGGTATGGCTATAACAGGATGTAACCCACCAATATTTATTGCCACCCAAGTACCTATAAGGGCTGAAAAATAGCATTGCCCCTCAATTCCCAGGTTAAATTCGTTGGTTTGAAAAGAAATCGATGCGGCCAATCCCGTAAAAATAAAAGGGATCATCAGTGTGAGCAAATTCCCCAAAAAATAGCGATTGGAAAAGGGTACAGTTAGAAAAGAGCGAATGCTTTCGATTGGGGTGGAACTGGTGAGTAAAACAACGATAAAGCCGGCTGCAAAGGAAATGACAATGATGGCAATTCGCTGAAAAATCAGATCTCTACGCCTCATATTTATTTCCCTTTCTGACAAATCGTTCATCATGTTTTTCAAAAAAGCCCGCTAAGTGTTCATTGATGATTTGCTTATCATAAGCGTCTTTTTTGGCATGATGCACAAATCGCCCTTCGTACATCACGTAGATCTCATCACAGACTTCCATCAACTCTTCGACATTTGATGAAGCCATCAAAATGGCTGCTCCGGTATGTTTCAAATCGTTTAGAATCCTGTATGTAAAACTGATAGCTGCGGAATCCAGACCTCGTGTCGGCTCGTGGATAAGGAGTAAATCAGGCGTTGTATGCGTCTCTCTTGCAATAACAGCCTTTTGGATATTACCTCCTGAAAGAAGTCCAATTGGAACCTTTACTGACAAGGTGTCGATATCATAATTGGTCACCAATTCTTTAGCCGTTTGCTCTACACAATCATCGTTGATCATCTTCCATTTGGAAAAGGGAGGCTTTTCTAACCGATTAGCAGCTAAATTGTACATCAACGGTATGGTTAAGGCAGATCCGTGAAACAGTCTATCTTCAGGAATATAGGCCATTCCGGCTTCTCTTTTCTCAACAACACTCCAATGGCGGATATCTTGGCCGTGGTAAATAACAGTTCCCGTATAATTCATCTTTGATGAAAAAACTGTTTCAAACAATTGAAGCTGACCATTACCGGCAAATCCCGCAATACCTGTTATATGACCGGAACACAACTCAAAATGAATATCACTCAACAGCTGCCCCTCTGAACTAACCAAATTCAAATCATTAACCTGTAGGACTTGCTGTTTGATGCCTGTAAATTCAGTTCCAAAAAAATGCTGATAATCTCCTCCCAGCATCTCTCTGAGAATCTTTTTTTTATCGTAATCATTCTTCTCTTGAAAAAAACTGTTACGCCCCTTTCGAAAAACGGTAATATTATCACACAACTGAATGACTTCGTTGAGATTATGACTGATAAAAACAATGGCTTTACCCTGTTCTTTCAATTGCCGGATGACATTAAACAACTTCTCTTTCTCAAATTCGCTTAACACGGCCGTGGGTTCATCCATAATCAGTACCTCCACGTCCAAAAAAAGAATCCTGATTATTTCAACCAGTTGTTTTTCGCCAACGGAAAGGGTATGAACTTTATCATGAGGATCAATCTTAAACCCGTAATAATCCAAAAGTGTCATTATTTTTTTTAAAGCAGCTTTTTTGCGGATGGGTTTATAGCCTTTCTCGGAAACAGAAAGCAATATATTCTCCAAAACGGTGAGCTCTTCAACAAGTCTGAAGTGCTGATAAACCATGCCTATTCCGGCTTTCAAGGCATCGGCAGGAGAATGAAAAACGATGCGTTGGCCATTAATCAGGATACTCCCGCTGTCAGGTTGATGCACACCACAGAGGATTTTCATCAAGGTTGACTTACCTGCGGCATTTTCACCCAACAAGCCGTGTATTGCCCCGTTTTTAATGACGAAATCAGCCCCCTGAAGGGCTTTCGCATGATTCACTGGGAATCGTTTGTATATATCCTTAAGCTCAATAACTTTTTCAGCTGTTTTTACAATGGTGATATCTCCCCATTCTTTAACCCTTCAAATACCTGGAGCATCTTCTTCCTGATATCTGAGGGCACTTGTTCAAGGTAATGTGGATCATTAAAGGTAAAGTCAATCACCCCTTTTTCGATTCCCCATCTCTGAGTCGTCCCAAAGGCCAATTCACCTTTATAGGCTAATGTCAGGATTTTTTCAATGGCAACATCCGCTTTTTTTAACGTACAGGCCAGGATAACTTCCGGATTTAAATGAATAATATTGGAATCCACTCCAATAAAATATTTCTTTTGAGCATCCGACTCCTGGATGATTCCGGCAGATGTCCCACCGGCTATGCCGTATATAACATCAACACCCTGTGAAAAAAGAGCCGCGGCAATATCTTTGCCTTTACCGGGATCAGACCAGCTACCCGCCACTGTGAAATAGGTTTCTACCTGTTCATTGGCATCAAACACACCTTTTTCAAAGGCCGGTTTCATCTTATTGGTCATGGCAGGATAAGTGTCTCCGGCTACTAAAGCCACTTTCAATTGATCGTTAGCGTTATCCATATTTGAAGCAGTTACCAGCCCGCCAAAGTACCCGGCAAGGTATGACATTTCCTCATCCTTAAATCCCAGCGAAAAGACATTATTCATTTCAGGCGCAATCCCATCTACAAGGATCAGTTTTTGAGACGGAAACATCATGGCTGCCCTTTCTACGGACTGGGGCATTCCTTCTGTAAACGTAACAACCACATCATATTGCATGGTCGCTACCAGGCTGATCAGCGTTTGCTCCCATTTGGAAGCGTTATACCCGCCTTCTACAACCTTTACATCGTAACCGTTGAGTTCTCCACTTCTTTTGGCACCGGCTACCATCATCTCATAAATGGGGTTGCCACCCACTTCTCCGGTAATCATCAGGGCAACGTTAAAAGCATAGGCACTGAAGGCAACTACAAGTATCAATACTAAAAACAAAGAAATTTTTCGCATTTATTCCCTCCTTATCGATTCACAGAAATCCTTTTTTCCATAGAAATTATAACACTTCACAGAGAAGAATTCTTATTCGATTTTAAATAATCCTTATATTTAATATAACTCTGTATGTCTTTACATTTGAAATAATTGTTTCTTTATGCTATAATTTGAAACAACAATTTTCAAAAAAGGAGTATATAGATGGTTCAACGACTTTTGGAAATGATTCCTACCATGACTCCCGTTAATCAAAAAATCGGTAATTATGTTTTGGATCACCAATCAGAAGTGGGCTTTATGACCATTGCGCAACTAAGCGAAAAGGTAAATGTGAGTAAAGCTTCCATTGTCAGGTTTTCCCGTCAATTGTACTTTAAGGGTTTCAACGACTTGAAAAAAGCCATTCAAATGGAAATAAAAAAAGAGTTGAGTCCATATGAAAAGATCAAATTCACTACCTTGGACGTTGCTTCCAAAGAAGAACAGTTAAAAAAATTGGGAAACAACGAGTTAAAGAATGTGGAATCCACTTTAAAAAGAATTAAGGCAAGGGAGATTTTCAGGGCTGTAAAATACCTTGAGGAAGCCGAAAAAATATTCATTTCCGGTTTCGGTATGAGCACAAACCTAGCACGGATGATGGAATACTCTCTTTTAAGTGTCATTGAAAAACCTGTTTTTGTTTTAGGAGGATCCGTTTCGGATTTTGCTCTGGAAACAAACAGAATGACAGAAAGCGATGTGTTGTTTTT
This sequence comes from uncultured Thermotogaceae bacterium, assembly GCA_964403295.1. GTDB lineage: Bacteria > Thermotogota > Thermotogae > MWEM01 > MWEM01 > JASUTC01. Next base: position 4,246 of record CAYOFT010000090.1, read on the forward strand.
GATTTCATTCCCTGTCTATTCCCGTGAAATAAATTTTATATCAGGACTGGCAAAAAAACGTTCCACACCCATTTGCCTGTTAACGGATTCTCTCACCTGCCCCGTTTCAAAATTGGCATCGTTGATTATTCTTTCAGAAACAGCCTCTTTGTTACGTATCAATTCTTATGCTGCCCCTTTGGCAGTCATACACATCATCACCAACATGCTTATCTTAAACAGTAAAGAAAAAGCGGAAAAAAATGTTAAGAAAGTCATGGACATAGAAAAAGAAGGTTACAAAAATCTCGACGTTTACTTAAAATCCCTTAATTAGGGAAAATTAACGGAGGTGTTTTTTTATGAAGAAGTTGAACATCGTTGTTGTTCTAGTTCTGGTTATGTCGTTGTTGTTCGGATTGACTGTATTTGGTGCACCATCAAGAACCCCCAAAGATGCATTGGTCATGGCTGCCAATACGGAAATCTTTATCTCTTTGGATCCCGCTATTTGTTACGAGGTGTTGCCGGCTGTTACGCTGAATGCACTTTATGACAATCTTGTAGGATTCAAGAATGTGGATGAAGCATTGGTTATTCAGCCAGAATTGGCAGAATCATGGGCCATTTCAGAAGATGGCATGACTTACACATTCAAACTAAGAGATGAAGCTGTATTTGCAGATGGAACAGAAGTTTTGGCAGAAGACGTAGTATGGAGTTATAAGCGATACTTATCATTGGGAAGTCCTTCTGTATGGCTTCTCGAAAGCATTGGTATCAATATGGACAACATGGATGAAAAGATTGTCGAAGTCGACAGAAAGACTTTATCCATGACCTTTGATGCACCTTATGCTGAAAACATTGTCCTTGGTATCATGGACAACAGCTGGGGTGGCGTTATTAACAAAGACATGGCACTGGAACATGAAGTAGATGGTGACATGGGTAATGCATGGTTGACAGATCACAGTGCAGGTGCCGGTCAATATGTTCTCGATGTGTGGGAAAGAAACACAATGATCACTATGTCTGCAAACGAAAATTACTATGGCAAAAAGCCAAACCTGAAAAGAATCATGTTCAGAGATGTTCCGGAACCTTCCAACCAAAGACTGTTGCTTGAAAAAGGCGACGTTGATGTAGCATGGGATCTGGATCCAATGATGCTGGATGAAGTGGCAAAAGTCGATAATGTAATGGTTGTTCAAACACCAGGACATTCCAACGAATATTTGGCAATGAACGCTTCATGGGGACCTTTACAGGACAGAAGAGTCAGACAGGCCATCAAATATGCCATCAACTACGATGAGATTGTTGATGTCATCATGGCAGGTTATGCTTTAAAAGTACAGGGCTTTGTTCCCAAGGGTTATTTTGGTTATGTACCTGAAAACCCATTCGACCAAAACATAGAAAAGGCGAAGGAATTGTTGGCAGAAGCCGGTTATCCGGATGGATTCAAGGTTGAATTGCTGACCAATAACTCACAAACCAGACAGGACGAAGCAGCAAAGGTCCAATCAGATCTTAAGAGAATTGGCATCGATGCAGAAATCGTTATCATGCAAGCTTCCCAGATGTATCCAAAATATCGAGCACAGGGTCATCAGCTCATTATAGCCGGTTGGGGAAATGACTATGCCGATGCCGATAACCTGGCAATGGCAATGGCAAGCTACGATGCCGGTCAGTTAGCCTACAGATGTGCATGGGATGATGACTATGCCGATGCATTAGCTGTAGCCGGAAGATTTGAAACGAATCCCGACAAACGTGAACAGATTTATGAAGACCTGACTACATATTGGCATTTAAATGGACCATTTGCCATGTTCTACCAGTCCGTAGAATACTGGGGTGTCAGAGAAGAAGTCAAGAATTTCTACGATTCAGCATATGGTTATTCCATGACCTTTAATTGGGGTGGATTTGCCAAATAAAATTCAATAAAACAAACTCCAGTGAGTTATAACTTATAACCATTTAAGTTAGACGCTTTGGGCATTTCCTTATAGCTATTGGGAAATGCCCAGTTTCTGGAGTTTTTTTAAGATCGGGGTGTATAGATGAATATTTGGACTTATATACTAAAAAGACTTTTATTAATGATTTTGGTTTTATTCGGAGTTGCCTGCATCGTTTTCTTCATTGCACATGTCATCCCCGCCGATCCCATATCTGCTATGTTAGGCGGAAATGCACCTGATGAAGTCATTAAAAGAGTTGAGGCACAACTTGGATATGACAAACCGCTCATTATTCAATTTTATAACTTTATAACCGGTGCCGTTGTTGGCGATTTTGGCTTGTCACTGAGAACAAACAACCCGGTTATGCAGGATATTAACAATTATTTTCCCGCTACATTGGAATTGACTATCTTCGCGATTATCATCTCTACTGTTTTGGGGATTACACTTGGTGTGCTCTCGGCAGTCCATCGTAATAAAATCGTAGATCATTTCTCAAGGGTTTTTTCAATTGTTGGTGTCAGTATGCCTGTCTTTTGGACGGGACTGCTTTTATTACTACTGTTTTATTATCGCCTTGGGTGGCTTCCTGCAGCCGGTCGGCTTGATTTCTTCACCATTCCGCCCGATCGAATCACCGGCATGTATTTGCTGGATTCTCTTTTAACCGGTAATTGGGAAGTCTTCAAAGATGCTCTAAGGCATATTTTATTACCCGCTTTTTGTCTGGGTTTTCTTGCAACAGCTTCTATCGCAAGAACCACAAGGGCCAGTATGTTGGACGTATTGAAACAAGAATATATCACTACTGCAAAGGCAAAAGGGTTGAAGAAAAACA
>CAYOFT010000091.1:0-6941 GCA_964403295.1 uncultured Thermotogaceae bacterium
GGGACTTTTTGCAGACCTTCAGAATCCAAATCAAAGGAGCCCCTTTGTAAAATGGATTCAAAATTTTTGCAAAGATTTTGTTGTTGAGTATGGGGACTATAAAAATAGAGGTTGCGTCTTTTATGCTTCTCAATCTGAAAGCGAAAAAAGGCACTGAAAGTGGCATTGGTTACTTTTGAGAAACGTTCCACTATTTTGTCGTAAGAGATGGTTTTTTTTAAAACAATGTCTTCAGAGTTTTCCATGAATACATGTTCGGGCGTGATATCGCTAATCCAGGCGAAAAAAGTTAAACGGTCCTCTGGAATAAGTCGATTGTGAATCCATTTCTCCGTTTTCATGTTAAATTGCACAAAATTCAGTTCTACACCATCCATGAGGGCGTTTGCAGATTCCAGGATTTCATCAATCTTTTCCTGATCCTGAGTAAGGTTTTTGGCCTTTTTGCCTGTATAGAATCCGGGGCTTTCTCCGAAAAGATAATTAAAAGCCGGGTTAGTATGGAGAAATTCGATATCGATGGGTTCTCCTGATGAATCGGTGATGATTCTTATATGCGCAAATCCCATGGAAGCTGAATCGACAGCAAAATAATTTGTGTTATTCACTAAATCACCGCCTGATTAAGTTTCTTTTGCTAAACCTTCATCTTCTTGAGCAAATCGTTAACTGTCTCTCTTTTTCTAATTAATCTGCATTCATCATCGTTGATGAGAATTTCAGCTGGTCGGGATTCGGCATTGTAATTGGAAGCCATGGAATAACCGTAAGCGCCGGTATCGTATATGGCTAATAAATCACCAGTACTCACATCCTCGATGTCCCGATCCACGGCAATACGGTCTCCCGTTTCACATAAGGCTCCCACGATATCGGCTGTGATCTCATCACTGGAAGGTCTGATGTGAAGAGGTTGGACATGATGATAGGCGTTGTAGAGTGCTGGGCGGATTATGTTGGACATGTTGGCATCACAGACTACAAAGGTTTTGTACTCTGTGACCTTTTTGTATAAGACCCTTGAAAGTAATACACCGGACGGGCCCAAAATAAATCGTCCGATTTCCATCATGACCGGACAGTCGAATTGCCTTAAGATGGGGATGACTTTTTCAGTATAAGTGTCCAAGTTCATGTGTTCACCGTTTTTTTTGTAATCGATGCCCCAGCCGCCGCCGATGTTGATGGTATTCAATCGGGGGAAGTCCTTTTTTAAATCGAGCAATGTTTCAAATGCCTCTTGATAGGCTCCAATATCGTAGATATTTGATCCGATGTGTGTGTGCAGCCCCGTGATCAAGCCGTTGTCACTCAAAAGAATGGCGCGGGCTGACGCCATCTGGACACCGAATTTATTTTCTTTTAAGCCTGTGGAGATATAAGGGTGGGTATGGGGATCCACATCCGGGTTCACACGTAACATGAAAGCGGGTAGTTTTTTTGGGCTGTCCATTTCTCGTAGAATTTCTCTGATCAGTTCATATTCTTCCTTGGAGTCGATATTGATGGAGAAAACCCCTTCTTCGATCATTTCCTTAATAAAGGTTTTTGTTTTACCGTTGCCGTTCACGACAATTTTTTCAGCGGGTGTTCCGCCTTCTCGGGCTAAGATGTATTCGTTTTTGTTGACGATGTCAATCCAGGTGCCTTTTTTTACCAAGTAATTGATCAGATGAATATTGTTATTGGCCTTCAAGGCAAAACCCAAATGAAATTCACCAAGGGAATTCATCACTTCGTGGATGGTTTTCATCTGTTTGGAGATGGCCTTTTCGCTATAGCAATAAAGAGGTGTATCGTACTTTTCAACCAACTCAAAGACATCCTTACTTTCTATTTTAATCTTGTTGTTTTCCCTTTTAATCATATCATCACTTCTTTCGTCAAATATTTTTAAAAACCATTCGTGAAAAAACCGGTAATATTGTATAATCCAGAGAGGATTTGTTGGAGTATTATACCATTTGTGAGTGATTTGTGTAAAATTGTTTCGGGAGGCGAAGAGTTAGTGTTTAAAAACAAGCGAGAAGAACTTGAATATGAGATTAAAAAAGTTTTCAAAGATGAGCGTGTTACATATTACAGGTATCAGGCATATGAAGAAAATGGGCTAACGATTATGGCTTATGTGGATAATGAACAAAACAAAGAGAGGCTTTTGGCCTTTTTTGAAGGTTTTTCCGGGGAGGTACACCCAAATGTAAAAATATTGGGAGAACAACTTCTGGAAAATGTTCAATACGCTCAGGTACAGATACCCGTGATGGATGTGCGAAAGGATCCGAGATTTAGAAGTGAAAGAGTTCGTCAGTTAATCTTTGGGGAATGGGTGAAGGTTTTGGAAATTGGAACGGACTTTTCGCTCGTCAAAGATCAGAATCACGGTTATATAGGGTATGTTCGCAATCCCGGGATGGCATTTTGCAGTCGGGACAGAATGGAAGAAATCTGTTCAAAACCCCTTTATAAAGTGGGCAGTCGTTTTGCCTTGGTTGAAAACGTGGAAGATGTTAATAACAGTATGTGGGTGGCCTTGGGTTCTTACATCTACACTGAAGATTTGGCAGATCAGGTTTTTGAAACAGCAAATGGAACTTTTGAATGGAGTGAGGGTACTTTAAGCCTTGCCAGGCGTGGAAAAGAAGATTTCGAGGAAAATATCCGGTATTTCATGGGGACACCCTATTTATGGGGCGGTTCAACTACATTTGGGACAGACTGTTCCGGTCTTGTTGGACGGCTTTATAATCTGGCGGGAAAGATCATTCCCAGAGACGCCGATCAACAGGAAAGACTTCTAAAAGAAATAACCCCGGATGAAAAACAATTTGGTGACCTGATTTACTTCCCCGGTCATGTAGGCCTGTATTTGGGTGCTGATTTAATGCTTCATTCCAATATCTATCATGGTGGGGTAAGTGTGGACAACGTCTTTTCACCTGTGGAATCGTATGGTCGAGAATTGCTTGAAAAGATCACATCCATCCGCCGGGTTGAAGATGGTGTTCTCTTTTGAGAACCATCATCGTTGAAGATTACAACCCCCAATGGGCCAAGGATTTTGAAGCCTTGAAAGCTGTTTACGAAAAACAACTTTCTGACATCAACTGCCAAATCATCCACGTGGGCAGCACCTCTGTGGAAGGCTTGGCCGCCAAACCCATTATCGATGTGGATATCGTGGTGAAAACCCAAGAAGATATCCAAAAATGCATCCACAGACTGGAACAACTGGGGTATGTCCATGCCGGACAACGGGGAATCCAAGGCAGAGAATCTTTTGATAGAACAGACGAACGTGTCCCTTATAATGGAATAAATAAAAAATGGAGAGACCACCACCTGTATGTATGCATGGAAGGTATCGATGCCCTAACCAACCATCTGAAACTAAAGGCCTTTTTACAAAGTAACCCGGAAGCCGTCAAGGCTTATTCAGAGCTGAAAAAGGAACTTGCGAAAAAATACCCCCACGATATCGATTCCTACATAGCTGAAAAAACGGAACTGATTGTGGGCTTTTTAGAGAAAGCCGGTATGGATAAAGAAGTTTTAAAGAGTATTAGTAGTCAGAATAAGTAGGGATAGACGAAAAGGCCTGCCGTAGTGCTGGTGTTGGGGAACACGCCTTGAAGTTTCCGCAGTAGTGTTTAGACCCCCCCCACCCTCTACGAGGGCACCCCCCCGATGGGGGGGATTTTTCTGGTTTTAGTCCTACGTGAGGATTTGCTTCTCAAAAACTTCAAGGTCTGTTTTTTAAGGCCACGGAGATCACAACGTTCGCTGCTAAGTTTTTCGCCTATTTCCTAAAAAACCTTGCAGCTAAACCGATAAAAAATGTTCTGTAAAGCTTTATTAATAAGGATTATGAATTTTTCAACAAGCTCTTAATTAGTAAGGGCTCTAAGTTATTCAGCAAGCCACACGTAAGACTAAAGGCGCGAAATCCCCCACAACGGGGGGGTGCCACCGAAGGTGGTGGGGGGGGTCTAAACGTTCTAACGTGAGCATTTTTGTTTACGTGTTTATACCCCCCCTGCGATAAGCTGCCCTACCCGTAAGGGGTGGATTAAGGCTCATATCTAAAGGCTCTGTTCGTTGCTTCAAACAAACAAATTCTTATTATCACATCTGTCAACTTCCGCCTGAAGTGTTGTATGGGTAAACCCGTATTTATCTTTCAAAATCTTCTCGATTTTCTGGATCACTTGCTCCGCTTCACACAGGGGCATGTCTTTCATGTCCACATGGGCTTCAAAAAAGATTGACTGTTCGTTGATCATCCAAGCGTGGACATGATGGAGGTCGACCACCTCTTCGATTTGTTCCACGTCACTTTGGATTTGTTCGAAATCAACGTCGGGAGATGATTGCATAAGGATATCCACTGATGTTTTTATGATTTTAACGGTCTCTCTTAAGATATAGATGGAAATAATTAAAGTAATGATGGGATCGATCCAAGTGATCCCCCAGACATTGATGGCGATACCACCAAACACAACCCCTACTGAGGAGATGGTATCATTTAATAAATGCAAATAACTGGATTTGATATTCAAATTGCCTTTTGAATCTTTGTGTAGCAGCAATACTGAAAAAAGATTAGAAGCCAGTCCTATAAGCGCAACAACCATCATAAGTGTTCCATCAATGGGCTCAGGGTTTGCAAAGCGTCTAAAGGCTTCAATGATTAACATGCCTGAAACGGCAAATAGCACTGAACCGTTTACAAAGGCCGCTATGATTTCAGCTCGTTTATAGCCAAAAGTCTTCCGTGGGTTTTTCGGCCGCATTGAGATACGATGGGCCACATAACTCAACGCGATGGCTAATGTGTCACTGAGATTGTGCAGACTATCCGAGAGAAGAGCCAAACTACCAGAAACCAGACCTCCAATAAATTCGGCAACGGTGATCGTGGCATTTAAAACCGTTACCCAAAAGATTTTTTTACCGGACATATGTGAAACCTCGTGATGATGGTGATGTTCTGAGTGATTGTGATGGTCTTGTGGCATTTTCTCCTCCTAAGCCCTATTTTTTATGAGTATATCATACCTTGATTTTGTTTTTCTTTTATAGCTAACATGATAGAATTGACAAGTAAAACAAAACAAACGAGGTGAAAAAAATAACTCACCGGTAAAAAATTTTGAAAAAAATAAGCGCAGGGGCATAGTTGGCCTCGTAAAAGGGGACAAAAAAACATGATAACAATCGAAAGATTATCGAATCAAAATAAAATAGACTTTCACGATTATTGCTGGCTGTATGCCTCTCATATGGATCAGTCCTTTTTTCCGCTCAGTGAGAATTTTCCCATTGTCGATACCCGTCCGAGTTTTTTGTTTTATGAAGATGGAGAGTTGACGGGTGTTGTGTGTGCTTTGTTGGATGATTCCTTCACAAAAAACGCCAAAGGGCGGTTTATGATCTTGCATTCCAGGAAAAAGGCGGTTCAAATTTATCAAATGCTTTTGGAGAAGGTTCTACCCTTTGCCATCGAAAAACAAGTGAAAATTTTATTTGCATTTCTTCCTGATAATGAACAAGCGGAAAAAGAGATATTCCAAAAGATCGGTTTTTATGAGAGTCGAAAAACACTCTTTTTAAAGAGGGATCGTCATATCCTAAGTGACGTGCATGATTTGAAACCCGATTTTTCTTTAAAAGATTTTAAACCCTCGGAAGATATGGTGCTATGGTGTGATTTGATTAACACCACATATAAAGACGTTCCTGGGCATATCCCTTATACCCCTGGGATGGTAAAAGAAGATATTGAAACTGATGGAACCTTTCCCGGATGTGCCAGAATCGCGTCTATCGATGAAAAACCCATTGGTTTTTACTATTGCTCTTTGGAAGCCAAAGATGAATTATGGATTAGTCAACTTGGCGTGATGCCCGAATACAGATCCAAAGGCATAGGGAGAGCCCTCCTTCACGAATGCCTTCAACTTGCCCAAGAGTTTGATGCCCATTGCGCCTTTAGCGTGAATGCAGAGAATGAAGCCGGTATTGCCCTGTTTAAAAGTGAAGGTTTTGAACTTCAAAAAACGTATACCGCCATGGTTTTTGATTTATAGTTACAATGTAGGGGCACTCCTTGTGGTTGCCTTCTCGCTTTCATTTCTTCAAATAAACTTTGTATTCCCCAACAAAGTCTCTTTTCATATTTTTCACATGCTTTTTTAAAAAAGTATCTGAAAATTCCTCTACAGAAATATCATAACAAATCAGGATTTTACTATAATACATCATGATATCCACCATTTCTTCCACCAGCTTTTCTCTTACACGTTCATCGTTCATGATGGCGTTTTCACCGCGCTTTTTGATGATGGAGATAACCTCCCCAACTTCCTCCATCATCCAAAGCAGGCTGTTTCTACCATTTTCCGGTGTCAATTCTTTCCAATGATGTTTAAATTTTTCTTGCAGTTCTTCCTGCATTGACAAAATATCCGATAGTTTTAAATCGTTCATTTTTCCTCTATTACCCCCTCATCATATATCCAGTCAACAATCACTTTAATGATTTTTGGATCAACGACCCCTTTTTTCAACAGATCAGTGTAAAGGTCCTCATATTTTTTTACCATCAACCGGTGATTGATCGCGGGAAACAAAACAAACTCAAATTGTCTATTTTCATTATTCTTAGAGTCAAAATCCTCTTTAAATTCATTATAGAATTTTGCAGCATTGATACGATCCGCATCCCCTTGAATTACCAATACTTGAGAAGTTGTGTTTTTCAATCTCGAATAGGGATCTGAAGCCATGATTCTGTAAACGTATCCGGCGGTCATATTGGGGTGTATGACTGTCTTTTCGCTCAATTTCTTCAGAGAAATATCTTCCCATACTTTTCTTGAAGCCTTAATCTGTTCTTCAGTAAAACCTGTTGTTTCCATTTGATACTTGATTTGTTC
>CAYOFT010000092.1:0-6913 GCA_964403295.1 uncultured Thermotogaceae bacterium
TTCCTTTTAAATCGTAGGCATAAGCACTTTCATCGTCTATATCCAATATTAATTCGGCATACTCAAGTGTTAATTCATAATCTTCGTCCAACAAGGCTTCATTGGCAATATCATACAGTACATCCAAACTGCTAAGCCCTTTCATATCAGATGGTTGTAGCCGATACTGATTCAGAAAATCTCTGATTTCCAAAGGTGTTGTGGGATAAAAGAGCTCAGCCTTTATCTCAGGATAAAGCCCTTCAATTTTTTTACACGTCTCAATTTGCTCTTCCAACATACGATTGTCGTTGACAATACACATAAAAGCATCCCATTGACCATCAAAAAAGAGATCCCTTATGATAAAAAAGTAGGGTGTCCATATATCCAATGATATCTTTCTGTCATTTAAACTGAGTTTAATCATAGTCTTCACCCTTTCTCCCGGAAATTAATGTTTCTTCATATTGATTATATCATGAAGGGAAAAGTTCTTTTAAACTAAGGGCTTGCTGAAAAACTAAAATCCCCCGTAGAATTGGAGTTGGGGGACACTCCTTAGAAGTTTAAAAGACAAAACTACACAGTAAAATCGAGGGGTGGAGGGGGGTCTTGGGATAATATCATTGGAGTTTCGCAGAACACTCCTCGGAATTTGCTTCTCAAATTCCATAACAATGATGTTCACGTTAGAACATTTAGACCCCCCCCGCCAGGGCCGGCACCCCCCCCAAGGGGGGGGATTTCTAAGCTGCAAGGCTTTTTGTGATATCTCTAAAAAAGTTAACTGCTTTTATCAAGTTAACAGCTATAGTAAAACATTGACTATGAAAACATTACTATAGAGACTCTGTATTTTTAAATGAGGCAAAATGAAATACTTGAAGTTTTATCCTATAGCGAAAACTGTTAGATTAACACCTAATAGGCTTACGCAATGAATTCCATCTATAGAAATCACTGTTTGCTAAGAAAATCAAAAAACTCGCACCCGCAAAATCCCCCCCGTGGGGGGGTGCCGGCTCTGGCGGGGGGGGTCTAAACGATAGAGCACAAACAATACCGTTATGTATTAGAAATAGCAGTACAATATGTAGATAAATTTCTATACGTTAATAAGCAAAACACACTGTCATGTACTTGAAAAAGCCTTCCGAAAGTTATTTAAGACAACTCCCCCTAAACCCTACTTAATACTCTCTAAGCCCAATCTTGGAACACAATCAAAACCATTCATATTCTCAACAATAAAACAAACATCCCCAAATTTCTCCTGTTCTTTTAACTTCTGAGCATGATCTGTCTTCTTCAAAACAGTTTTTAAATAATCAGGATTCCTTTTGTAAAACTCTCCGACTTCAGCGGCTAAGCGTATCTCGTCATTCATCTCTTTGATTAAATCCTTAATCCCATCGATAAGTAACGCCCCACACAGATAGTCTTCCAAAGAAAACTTCCCCCAGTTACCGGCGCATAAGACGAGGATATCTTCAAATTGACTTCGTTGAATCTGTTTAACGCAAGCATTAAGGTTCAAAAGTGAGCAAGCGAAGAATTTTTTAGAACTATTTTCAAAGGCTCTCAGCGCCCTGGTTCCGTTAGAAGTAGTGATAACGCAGGTTTTGTTCTTTAAATCTTGAGCACACAAAAGTGCCGTATCATTTCCGTAGTCAAACCCATCAGGTTTGACGGAATCTCTTTCACCACACAATAAAACAGATGGTTGTGTATCTTTTAACAAAAAGGCCTCATTTAAAGAATCAACCGGCAGAATTGATTTTGATCCGCTGTTTGACAGAATCACCATAGTACTGGTGGCTCTGTAAACATCGATGAGAAACACTGCATCGAAATGTTGTGAGTGATCAATGACTGTCGTATCGGAATAAAATGAAATAAGTGAAAGGTTCATGTTCTCAACTTCCTAAAAATCTTTTTCAGCTGTTGATCTGCTGTCTTAAACCCTTCATTGATCAAATGATTAAAATCAATACTTTTGCGATATTCAGGATTTTCCCAAAGATTGATATCAACAGAAAATTCAGCTTCTTTTTGTTTTTTTAGTTCCATTGTTCCCATATAATCAGCTGCTATAAGGATGTACATGGAACTCATAAATGGCGGTGTCCCATTTTCGGACAAGGTATCCAATACTATGTGCAAATCACTTCTTCTATCATTTACAGGCGATGGCATGCCTTGGATATTCTGCATACTGATATATTTCTGACCGTCAATTTCTACCGGTCCCATAAAAGGAACGATTGAAATACCCGCTTTTAATTCTTTAATAGTGGTAATTGAAAGAAGCTTCTCCTGAGCCTTTTCATAATTAAACAAACTGGTATAACAAGGAATTTTCAACATATGCCCATTCAAAAACTCAAATGTATCGTCCAGGAATTTCTCGATCTTTTTTAAATCCTCAATCCCCAAATGTTTGCTACTTGTACCAGATTTGATCAATGTATAAAAATCGTTCAGTTTTCGATAAGCCTCACTTCTAAGAATGATTCCCCGATCTGTTTCGTAAAAATCAAATGAAAACAACTGCTCCAATGCATCGAAGTTATCTTTAATGACTTTGGTGGATTGATCCAAACCGTAATGAGAATATAGGCAACCCATCATGGTAGCCGGTCCGCTTGCAATAATTTTTTCCGGAGCTCCCAACTTGTTTTCAAGAGCTTTGATGGCACCGAGGGCACGAATCATTTTTATGTTATTGCCGTTGAGATACAGTGAGTATCTAATCGTTCATCAACTCCTTTTTGAAATCCACAAGCAATTCTTTGGCATTTTGTATAGCAGCATCAAATTGATCAAAACGATACCACTCGATGTTCAGGTTGGTGAATCGAATGCTGTAATCTGCTTTGGACATTTCAGAAGCGATAATTCTTTCGAGTTTTAATTGATTAAGATAACCCATTAACTCCAGGGCATTTTTAAATTTCCCTTTCCTTACCTGATTGGTCACATCAGAAGCGATAATCTTTTCAGCCCCTAATTCCCGGCATTGTTCCACAGGTACCACACACATCACACCACCATCTATAAAATTGGTTCCCCCTAAACGGGTCGGTGAAAATGTTCCGGGCACAGAAGCACTGGCGCATACGGCATCGACGATATAACCAGATGTGAACAACTCCGTTTTGCAACGTTTGATATCTGTAGCTACGATACCCAATTTCAATTTGGTGTCTTCAAATTTTGCATTCTGAAAGATGGGTGTTACCATTTCATAGAGATAGTCTTCACTCATGATGGATTTACTGACAGCTGTTTTTCTTGCGACATTTAGCATATCAGTCAACTTACTGCCGCCTGCCATTTGAACAAGCTTTTCAATTTTTTCCTGATTGGATTTAACAAAATGATTGGTCAGTTTTTTGACCACTCGGCTGTCTGCCGTCAACGCATAAGCAGCACCTACAATAGAACCAATACTCGATCCCGTTACATATTCAGGCTTGATACCGCATTCTTCAACAACTTCAAGCAGTGGAACATGGGCATACCCTCTGGCTCCTCCACTTCCCAATGCCAATCCCCACTTTCTTTGATAATCCGTGTTGATATCAGACAATTTCGAAATCCACCTCGCCTCTTACATAGTCAATATCCTTTACTCTCACGGATAAAATATCTCCCAGTTTATAAACGGTTCTGGTTCTTTCCCCTACAAGGATGTTTTTCTGCTCATCGTAAACAAAATAATCATCCAAAGTGGAAATGTGAATTAAACCAGGAATAAGGATATCTTTCACTTCAACGAAAAGGCCTATCTTCATGATGTTGGTAATAACCACTTCATAAATTTCAGATGCGTTGTTAGAGATATAATCCACCTTTTTCAAGGCGATCAGATCCCATTCGCTTTCGTTGGCTACCCTTTCTTTTTGGGTACAATGCGTTGCAATTTGCGGGAGTGCGTCTTCCCAATACTTTAATCTTTCCTGTTTAAAAGTCTTTCCAGACAAATATTCTTTTAAGAGCCTGTGAACAATCAAATCCGGGTATCTCCTGATGGGAGATGTGAAATGGGTATAGGCTTCTGAGGCCAGTCCGTAATGACCCAAATTGCTTTCATCGTAGATGGCACGTTTCATAGTCCTTACAACGAGGCGTTCCACACTGTTTTTAAGGGGATGGCCTTTTAAGTTTTCCAATAATTTCTGAATGGTTCGTGAATCCAGAGTTTTAGGCATTTGTTTTTCGATTCCCAAGGCAATGATATATTCTTTCAGTTGCAGCAATGTATCGCTTTCAGGATTTTCATGTATTCTGTAGATAAATGGCAAATCTGCATCCATAAACATAGTGGCAACGACTTCATTGGCCTTAATCATGAATTCCTCAATAACCGACTCCCCAATGCCACGGTTTCTTGGAAGAATATCCACTGTATGTCCCTTTTCATCCAATTTAATGGCCACTTCCCCGCTTTCTATTCCAATGATGGCTCCTCTTTGTCGCCTGTTTTCCTTAAGAATGGTTGCCAACTCATTCATCCTGTCAAGAGATTGTGTTAAACCCTTTGTTTTCTCTAATAAATTCTTGACCTTCGTGTTTCCATCATAATACTGATTCACTTGCTTATAAGTTAAACGCCGGTTACTTTTTATAATCCCGTTTTCAGCCTTAAAATCCAAAACCTTGCCAGAATTGTCAATTTCCATGGTTAATGCAACGACCAGGCGATTCAATTTGGGCTTTAGAGAGCAGATCCCGTTGGATAGCTCAACTGGAAGCATGGGGATAACCGTATTGATTAGATAAACACTGGTAGATCGCTCATAAGCTTCTTTATCAATGGCCGTCCCAACTTTGACATAATTGGAAACGTCAGCGATATACACTCCTAATAAATAATTCCCATTTTTAAGCCTTCTAATGGAAACAGCATCATCAAAATCTTTGGCATCAGCACCATCGATAGTAAAGACCAATTCATTTCTAAAGTCTGTTCGATCTTCATCTTTCTTGGTAAACACCTTGGTGGGTACTTTTTCCTTTTCGGATTCAACTGTCTCTGGGAATTCATCCGGGAAGGGTAATCCGTGTTTTAATATCACAGAAGGTAAATGAATTTTTGGATCTTCGATTTTCCCCAACACTTCTTTGATCGTCACTTTGGGAGGAACGTTATTCTTAGGATAGGAAGTAATAACACCATAAACCTTTTCTCCCGGTTTGCCCCCTTTCAGGTCTTTAGCTTTATTTCTCACATTCACTGCAAATCGGTAGCCAATTCTCTTTTCATCCGGAATAACATAATATCTTTTACCTTCTTTGATGAGAACCCCAACGATTCTTGTCAAGTTCCTTTTAATGACCCGAATAACCTTTCCTCTGTACCAATCTCGATACTTGCCTTCAGGCTTAATCAATACAACATCACCGTGCATGGCGTCTTTTGCACTTTCAGGGAAAACCACGTACTCTTTGCCATCAGAAGCTTTTACAAAAGCCATCTTTCCACTTCTAATGAACTCCAGTTTCCCCTCTATCTGATCAGGCACCTTGGCAGAATAACGATTATTCGGGGTTTTATAAATACGACGCTCTTCCAATAATTCTTTCATGATGTCTCTTACTCTCTTCTTCGAATTCTTATCATATACGTTGAATTGCTTGTATAACTGTTTTAAAATCATGGGTTGATATTTTGGACTGTTAATAAAATCAAAAACATCCTCTTTAGAAATCTTCATTATCATCTCTCCTTAAAAACGGCAAATTTTACCGGGATTTACATATGAAAAATCAATCCCTTCCTGTTTGAGCTCTTTGCCAATCTCCCTCATCCTGTCCTTCAAGTTGGGTAGATATCTACCGGATATATGATAAATGATGAGTTTCTTTGGTTTAAAGCGTTTGGCTTTCTCTAAAAGTTCTTCAATTTCCGTGTGTTTATCTCCTCTCCTATCCTCACTGTCTAAAAAAGTACATTCGTGTAAGAGTGTGGAGGTATTTTCAAAATATTGATCTGCAATCACATTGCCATCACCGCTCATAGTCAACAGACTGTGAGTGTATTCTTCAGTCAGTTGGTCTCGTCCCTTTTCCTTGATCAACTTTCTGATTTCACTTTGTTCAAGAGACTGATATGCTTCTTTTAGTCTCTTTCTGGTTTCGCGAATTTGAAATCCCAAAGTGACTTCGTTAGTCATATGGTCTGTTTCAAAAGGAATAATATACCTGTTCATCTTCCCTGATTTTAAATCAATGGCCTGCCCAACATCTATCTCGTGAATACTTAAATCGTATTTCAATTTACTTCCGGTACCAATGATAAAATCCAAATAATCTTTTATCATCTGTGCATCTTTATGATAGTAAATCTCCAAAGGCTTCTCTCTTTCACCCATGGCACTGCTTCTTGTGTTTAAAAAACCCCACAGACCGGATATATGATCAGCGTGAGAATGGGTCAGGAATATTTTCTTAACCGCAAATAGTTTATTGGTTAACATGGTACTGATTCCCTCACCGCAGTCAAAAAGAACTCTGTCTGGCGAATAGTAAATCCAGGTAGAATACATCGCCTTAGAAAATGCTATTATTTCCAATTTTGATCTCCTGTTTCAAGTTATTATTCCTCTTGAGGCTCCAGCTTGACTTTCAAAGTCCCTTTTACTCCTCCGGGGAATTTTACATCAACATCATAAGTACCTACTTCCTTTAGATGTCCATCTAAGATCACATGTTTCTTTTCCACTTTTTCTCCCAAATACTGACTGAGCTCTTTTGCAATATCTCCGTTGGTAATAGAGCCGAATAATTTACCTTTTTCCCCCGCTTTTACCTTTATTACAAAAAATTCATTCATCAGTTTATCCAATTTTTCTTTGTTCTTCTGTCTCTCTTTTTCCTCATGTTCATTTTGAACACTTTGAATAGACTTCAAATGCTTAATAGCACT
>CAYOFT010000093.1:0-6863 GCA_964403295.1 uncultured Thermotogaceae bacterium
GAAATTTGGAAGAGAATCAATTCCGGAGGTGCAGGAAGCGGTTCGGTTGCCATCATGGAAAATGGAGAGCTGGTCTATTTTGAGGGGTTTGCAATGGCAGACCGTGAAAAGAGCATCAGAGTGGATGAAGAAACGGTATTCAATATTGCTTCAGTGAGTAAGGTCTTTGCTGCTGCAGCGATTATGTTACTGGTGGATGAGGGCAAAATCGAGCTTGATGAGCCGGTGACTCGTTATCTTCATGAATTCAAGTCTCCAGATCCCAGATATCGTGAGATCACCGTTCGAATGTTATTGAATCATACTTCCGGTCTGGCCGGCTCAACCCTTGCTAACACATTTGGATATGAGTATAATCAAGATGCGAACAAAGTGATCATGGAAAATATAAACAACTCCAATTTGATCCATGATCCAGGCTCGGTTGCGGTATATTGTAATGATGGTTTTGCCTTGGCTGAGATGATCGTGGAGAGAGTGAGCGGAACAAACTACATTGATTTTCTTGGTAAAGGGATTTTCGAGCCTTTAAATATGGATAAAACCGGTATGACTTCTGAAGCGTTCGAAAAAGGAGTTCCGGCTGCCTTTTATTCAACTTCCACCGGAGAAAAGGAGCCATTAGAAGTCATTTCTTCTTTAAGTGCAGGGGGACTTAACTCCACAGTCGTTGATCTTTGCAAGTTTGCTGATAGTTTTTCTGATGCGGGAAACAGAATCTTTTCAAAGTCCTCTCTGGATGAGTTAAAACAGCAGCAGCCTGGTTATCTGGATTATCAACTGAAGAACCCTCCCATGAGTTACGGATTGGGCTGGGACTATACCAGCATGCCAGAATACGAACAAGAAGGGATTCAAGTAATTGGAAAAAGTGGTTCCAGTATGAATTTTGGATCAATGATTCTGACGATTCCAAAATTAAGACTCTCGGTGGCTGTTATTGAAACGGGAACAAACCCTGATTCCCCATTAATAGCAGAAAAGGTATTGAAGCAGGTGTTAATAGGAAAAGGCATTCTAAAGGAAAAACCCATACAAGCCACAGTTCCCCTTAAGGCACAATCCTTACCGAATGAATACAAGTCTTATGAAGGCTATTACGTTGGGAGTTCGGGAAGCTTGAATCAGGTTCAAATAGATGAGGAAAGCCGTATGATAAGTATCAAAAACTTCAACGAGGGGCAAATGGTTCAGGCCGCCTCATTTTTCTATAACAACGGTTATCTCTACGATGACAGTGAGGGTGGGAATAAGTCTTATTTGCACTCATTTGATGATCTGAACTATTACGTTTTTTTGAGTTTCGGCATGGATTTTTTGTATATGGAAAAATTGGAAGAACTAACTGATACAAAGCGCTTGATGATGGATATCAATGGCAAATTGTGGTTGCGGCGTAACGTTCAACCCCGGGAACATCAACACCTGCAATACAATCACATTCAAAAATCATATACTTTAGACGAGCTTCCCGGCTATTGTTATTTCAATGGGATTCAGCGTATAACATCCCTCACTTCAGCGGATTTCGTTGCGAAAACCGCTAGAGATCAAAAAAATCTCGCATTAATCAATTCTGATGGTGTTGTGTGGGCACAAACCTCGGACATGATTTATTCTCCAGCCTCAGATATTACTCCTTTGAAAAAAGATAGTGAATCGATTATCATTGGCGTACTTGGCTATAATGAATGGTTAATGATAGACGAAGATGCCATCATCACATTCGCAATCCCTGAAACAGGCCGGGTTGTCGTTTTCTCACCGGAAGGTTCACCGATTTATGACAGTATGCAAGAATTTCCCGAGGTTTATGTGGAACAGGGAAGCTATATTGAGTTGATCGGTTATCCGGGAGATACCTTTAACTTAAAAAGCCGGTTAAAATAAATGAATCAAAAACCGGAACTATAAAAAAACAATTTTAAGCGTTTCTCCCAACACATCAAAAGAAATCGGTTTTGTGAAGTCTGATTTATTCATCCATCCCGGCGTTCAGGCAATCCACTCTGTTTTCTTTCACTGCCTTCGCCGTTATAGTTGCATTAAAAAAAACTGGCCAAAAAAAGATATCCAACTTGCTTTTTACAAACACCTCCGTCCCTATTGTTCTGGCGGAATTGGCAAAATACTCAAAGGTCAGTGTCTTCTCTGACCACACACCGGTCCGCCCCTACGTCTTTAATAATGAGGTTTTCAAGTCTTTGTAGGGGTATCCCTTGTGACATGTGCCCGAAAATAAGATGATAACTAAAACTTGCGATTATTTCTTGGAAAATGACCTTTTTGCAGAGGAATCATAGAATGATTCGTAAAACTAAAAAGTTCCTAGATCCCCTTAAAAAAACGAAAAAGAGGAGATATTCAAATGAAAAAAAGCTTGCCCTATATCATACCGATTTTCCGAAGTGTACTGTTTGTCATTGGCGGGTTGTTGTTTGCTGCGGTAAGTGGGCAATCGTTGACTGAAATTTCCCGTTGGTGGCCTGTTTTATGTGTGTTTTTTAACATCATCACAATTTTTATTTTAATATTCGTGAGTAAATTTGAAGGCACCGATTACAAGTCTTTGATCCAATTTAAAAAGAGTCAATTAAACTTTAAAAACATCTCGTTCATTACACTTTTGATGTTATCAGTTGGGGTCGGAGGGTTGTATCTTTTTGGGCTTTTCATTTATGGACACGTTCCAACTATTTTAATCCAACCCATACCAATATGGATTGCTGCTATCAATATAATTTTGCTCCCCGTTACCATTGTTTTTGCAGAACTGCCGTTGTATTTTGGCTTTTCATTTAACAAAATTAAGGAACAAACCGGTAATAAAATTCTGGCTATGAGCTATATCATCTTCTTTTATGCATTACAACACAGCTTTATTCCGCTATTATTCGACTGGAAATACATCTTATTCCGCTTTTTATCATTCTTACCACTGCTGATTGTCCTCGGTATACTTTATAATAAAAAGAAAGCCCTGGCCCCTTTGATGATAGGACATGGTTTTTTGGATCTGGCAACAGGTATACAGATATTGATATCATCCGTATTCCCAGGAATCTTCGAATTGATGCAACAAGGAAGTAGTTTGACCTAATACTTTTTCACCAAAGGGACCGTTCTTTCGGTTGGTTATACAGCATTCAAATACTTTTTACTATGAGTGATTCATTGTATATTTCGCTGTAAGTACTCTTGCTGTTTCATCTACTGTATCTGTGAAAACAATCCTTGTGAACGCCATGCCTTGTTGTTTTAGACAAAGCTCTATGAACAAAAGAAAAATCCCCATATCAATTCGGTTATAGTCCACCACTTTATCAGCCGGCATCATTCCTCTTTTCCCCTTTACTCTATAAACAGTTAAATGATCGCCTTCACTTTCCACAAACCACGGTTGTGTATTGCATGCGCTGGGAGTAAACCGGGCAATTTCAGCAATGCCTTGATGTGAATCACCACTCCATATTTCTTCTATCCTTTTTCTTTTACTCTTTGTATAGTCTTTTCGAAAATCCGATTCATCGACCTTTCCAATAGCCATCATAATCACAAAACCCAGATCATTTTCTGCCATTTTTTCCGTTTTTCCCACACCGTACCAGCATACACCGACATTTTTTGAAGCCAACCACAAATCAAGTTGTCCGCCCAAGTATCCGATATTTTGAAGATAGGCATCCTTTCTCTCACTGAAAAACAGTACACAGTATTCTCCACGCTTACAAGAAGTATGTTCTATGGGTACAATTTTGAAATGAACCTGTATATCATCCTTCAAAGGCTGTAGCTGTTTAAAATGGTTTTCTATTTCTTGAAGTTTTTCTTGTGTCAAATGGTCGAGATTTTTAAACACATGAAATGATTTCCGCTTAGAAATCATGTTGTATAACGATCCCAAATTTATCACCTCTGAAGACAGTGTAATATGATTTAAAATTTATTTCAACTTTTTTACCACAAGAACCGTTCCTCTGGTATGTTTTTTGGATGTCCCAGCTCAAGAACCAGTTGACTTCACTCAATACTTTGTGGTTTACTATATCTATAAAAGACCTTACAAAAAAATAATCATTTACCGCTCAACACTCAATGAATGTCCCAGAAAAAAAGACAAGGTGAAAAAGATGATTAGAAACAGTTCGAAAGGGATTTACCGGGTTTTTCTTTTTTTAACGCTTTTTTTCTTGCTTCTGGTTTTAATGATAATAGCTTTTTTTGAATTTTTGGATGATTTTGCGGCGCCGGGGGTATTTGTCAGCGTGTTATTGTTTCTTGTTTGCTTAAATTGCACTTTTATTTTCCGGAAAAGGAGCCTCACCATTGAATGGATCTTACGGGATGAAAACATTTTGGCCTGTTGGCATTTTACAAGCGAACAGTGGGAAGCCTACGAAAACCGTCATGGCGGGTTCAAACCTTGGGGCATGATGCCTGCATTTATTTTGTTAAGCGTTATCACCATTCCGATCTTTTTGTTACTAATATTTTCTGTGGATGAAGGCAAAACGGCCATGGTTTTTGTCATGCTTGGGCTGCTTTCTATGTATGCTGTTATCCTGTTCCTCATCCCATGGCTGGCAAACCGGCTGAACCAAAAAAAGGATGCCCATGTTGTTATTACACCCAAAATGATTCTGCTTAACAAGCGATTCATTAACTGGGATTCCACTGGAACGGCCTTCACCGATGCAATTTACCTCAATGAACCCTATGAGCACATGGAAATTGTCTATGATTATTATGACCCGGAAGGGCCTGTTTCCCAAAGAATAACCGTCCCGATTCCCAGTCGGGAGGAAGCTGAACGTGTTATTGAGCGATTAAAGCAAGTGAACAAGGGATAGTTAAATAACCGGTTCATAAAAAGAGGGTGGTTTTGATGAAAAGAACTGCTTTAACGATTGTCTTAGTCCTGCTTGGTGTCGTCCTTTTTGCCGATGTCCTTTTCGACAACTTCAACATTTATGCAGTCAGATCCCTTCCCTATCAGACATTAACTGTTCAATTCCAACATCAATCCAAGATCACAAAAATAACTCATTATCATTGGAATTACGGCCAAGGGTCCTATCCCGGTCAGATAGCCCTGATCGATCAATCCGGAAGGATGTACGGGCCCTGGCAGGCTTACGGAGAGCCCGGACAGGGGGGCGTTCCAAATGCATACTGGGTAGTAGAGCCCAACATCATCCTTGAAGCGGGATATTATTCCGTGTATGATTCTGATCCTTCAAGCTGGGCCTGGAATAGCCAGTCCCAATCCATGGGGATGAGCCGAATTGAAGGTGAAAAGGCAGGAACTTCTCAACTCAAGGCGGAATTCTTTGGGCACGGCACAGGGGGCTATCAAGAAGATAAAACTAAGGTTGTTTCAAAGCCTGAAATGAAAACCAAAACCGTTCAACCCTCTTCTCAGACTCAAACGTTGTCCTTTGAAAACGGGCTAAAGATCACTATCCCGGGCGGAACACTTAAGGCATCCCAAGAGCTGGTCGTTGAGGCCCCGGATGTTCAAAAGACTTTGATTGACGAAGATTTTAACTTTGTCAAACTGGCAAGCTATGAAATCTCCCTGGGATCACAAAGCAACTTTCCAGACCCGCTGACTATCGAAGTTCCTTATGATGAAAAACAATTAAATCCCGCTTACACTTCAGGACAGCAAATTATCGCAAGAAGATGGGATGAAGGAAATGACCGATGGGTCTATCTTCCCAGTTCAATAGACAGCCAAAGGAAAGTGATCATAACCAAGACAGATCACCTGACGCTTATTGAATGGATTGTTATTACCGCTGTTGTTGTTGGAGTGGAACGGTCTCACGCCGTTTATGAATATCTCTTTTTGGATGAACTTTATACCGATCACTTTATCATCATTTATGATAAGCAGGCCATCAACAAAAACAATGTGATCAAAGATGCCTCATGGATTAAAAAGGGCGGCAATGTACTGGCAGGAAAGACGTTGACAACCTTTCCGGATATGGAAGGCTTTCCCACCACTGTTTCCGGAGAAACCATCACCCTGGAACCCCTTAGCTCAAGCCAGCTTTCTCAAGTGCCTCATTACATAATGGATCTGGGAGTATTTCTGGATGAAGCCTACAAAAAGTATGGAAAATTATTCGATAAACCACCCACCCCCATCATCGTCAAGGTGGATTCAAAATACATCAAAACGACGGGAGCACGGGGGGCTTATGAAAAGATGTATGGCAGAATTCACATCAACACGTCCCTGGTCAGTAGTGTAAACATGCTTAAGTTCGCATCAGCCCATGAATTGTTTCACGTTTTTCAAAATGTCGCTTATTCCAAGGTTGAAATGAGTAAAGCCACAGGAAGGGCTTATCAATGGTGGCTTGAAGGCACTGCAGACTGGGTTGCCTGTAACATCGCCTGGCCGGACCTTAAAATGATGGGTGCCAAGGCATCGGGGCAGGATCCCTATCCAAAAGGTCTTGAATATCCCCTGGATTATCTGGGGTCACCGGATGGCCAGATCGAGGATTTGGAATATGATCGAGCTTATCTGATTGAGCACTTTGTCCGGGAAGGGGCTAACTTTATCGACTTATACCAATATCTGATCAAGAACAAGGACAAGAGCGAACCTGTGTTTGAACCGTTGAGGGAGTATTTTATTTATAATCAAACTTACAACGCTGTCAACTTCGATGAGCTGTACAGGGATTACGTCGCCTTTTTCTGTTTAAGCACCGAAAGCCCCATTTCATCTCAGGATCCCTACGATAAAGTGGCGGATAAAAAGGCTGTGTATGAGCTTAACAAGACTAAAAAGATCGAAGCGGAATTGACTCTAAAGGGAGGATACACATCAAAACTATGGGCAG
>CAYOFT010000094.1:0-6859 GCA_964403295.1 uncultured Thermotogaceae bacterium
CTTTTTCATTAAAATACTGTCGCAGAACTTCAAAAAAAAGCTTGGCACAGCGTTCCTTTGGAAATCCGTAAATCCCGGAACTGATAGCGGGAAACGAGCAGCTTTTGATAGCGTGTTTTTCACAAAGATCCAAGGAACTTTTGATAGCGCTTTTCAACTTTTTATCTTCATCTCCACTTCCCCATATGGGGCCTACAGTGTGAATAACGTATTTGGCTTTCAAATTTCCGCCGGTTGTGATCATGGCGCTGCCGGTGGGAACCTGCCCATGTTCTGATATGTATTGCTCACACGCTTTTCTCAGTTCTTTTCCGGCAGCACTGGAGATTGCCAGCGCCACACCGCCTCCATGCTGCAGAGAAGAATTGGCCGCGTTGACGATAGCTTCTGTTGTTTCTTTAGTAATATCTCCTTTTACGATTTCGATGATGTGGTTGTTGAGCTTTATGTTATTTAAAACCGTAATCATCACTCCCTTTATAACCTGTTGTGTCAATGGGTGCAGGCCCAAACGGGCCTGCACCTCGAAAATTCAAGTCATTAATTCGACTTTTATAGTATACAACACTCTATTAAAGCAAGACTGTCTTAAAAAACACACATCTATAGAAAGTGTATTTTTAGACGATTGAAATTTCTGTTCAACGGTTTTCAGAATATATTATCTTGTTGCTGTCACTTCGTATACCGCTTCTAAACCGGGTACATCAACCCTAAACTGGACTTCGTTGGGTTCTTCATTATCTCTGTTTCTAGTTATCGTAGCCAGGTAATCCTCGCCTAAAAATATAACGGTCAGGACACCTTGTACAACATCTTGCTGGTTAAACGAGATATCAAATTCCATGGTTGCAAGGCCTTCTCCCTCATCGGCAATAATGGTGTTTCCATCTCGCAATCCATCAACAGATGGTCTTAATCCCGGGAAGATTTCTCTCATTAGTAAAACAGAACCGGATTTAAGAACGACACGTGAAAAGCCTCTTATGTTCCGAGGAGAAACCGGAGGAATGATCATTGTGGCATTTCCGGTGATATGCTCAAGATCCGGTGATATTTGAACATTCGTCTCGCCATCAGAATCTCCTTCCCATTGATTGGGAGGTTCCCCTAAAATAATATGGGCGCTGATGTCCCATTCGCCACTTGGCCCTCCGGCCTGTACCTCTGTAAATTTTCCTTCGATGGTTTTGTTTTCGTCTACTGTTACGGTATAAGGATTCTCTTCACTGATTTTTACGCCTCCCTCATACCAACCATCAAATTGATAGCCTTGAGCAGCCTGTGCACGTATTTCTACTTCTGTGTTTTCATCAACGGTTGTCGTATCCGTGTTTTTCCAGCCTTGTGCCTCTATCTGGATATCTCCTCCAGCTGCCGGACTGGCTTCAACCGTTAGCGTATAAGTCGGTGTAGCAGCGGGTAAATATGAAAAATTCCATGTTACGGCTTGTGATTCATTTTGTTCATCGTCTTGTGCTTTAATTCGGAAAGTGTGTGCTCCTTGTGTGATATCATTCCATGTATAAGCGGTTACTGTTGGAGGTTCTACATCTGTCCAGGCTTCTTCATCTTTTTGGTACTGATAATTCGTGATGACTCTGGGAGCCATTTCATCGTTCCCGTTCCACTGGAAATCGGCATTATTCACATTGATCACTTGTCCGTTATCGGGACCTGCCGTTTTTTCAACCACAGGAATGTTCGGATCCGGGGGTAGAACCTGACCACCTTTACATGCGGTCATTATCAAGAAAATCACCAATATAACCAGGAATATAACCAAAGCGCCTTTCTTGTTCATACTAAAACGCCTCCTTAAGGGTTGATTTCCCTTTTGCTGTTATTCCAATAATTCAGGATGATTCAGATAATATTCCAAACGATCCAATGCTTTTGTTGAAAATGTTCCAAATGCGGTTCTTTCATCTAATGTATAGTGAATATCTACAACCTGTTTAAATTCATACCCTTTTTCATCATGAGGAACCGCTAAAGGATAAGCCTTTCCTACAGACATAAACAAAGAGCATGTCCCCCATTCATACAAATGATGATAAGGGGGATTTAAGCCAACACTGCCCACGTTGGCTATGACACAGGCAGCGAACATGGGGTCTCCTTCAATCATCTTTTTAGGCAGCAGATTCATTCTGTTAAGCAAATGGGCACAGCTAAAAACCAACGGTCTCAAAAATGGCGGGAAACTGAATAAAAACTTCAGGCTGGCATCTGCACCCCCGCCGGAATCTTCCTCTGACTGATGGGTTTTATCTTTCAATTCATTTAATCGAGAAGCAATATCACTCAATCTTTCCTTTCCGGTAAAACGCGCCTTCACCCAGTTATTTCTTGCATCCTGGTCATCCGATGATTTCATGACAAAGGAAAAAGTGATTTCTTTCCTCTGGTATAGGCGTTTTCCCACAACAAATCTCCCCAATTGTGGAAATTCAGGGCCAATTTTAACCATTGCTGCCAAAAGGACTGAAAAAAAGGTATACTCCTTTTTAGAAACCTGCTCATTATGTTTTTTTATATAGTCGAATACGGCTTGTACAGGCACAGTCTGTTTGTAAAAAATCAAGGCTTCATTTTTGGACTTTAATAAATAAGGGGCAAACAGCTCGATAATTCTGGCATTCTTAACTCGTTCACCGTCAGGTCTCAAAAGTCATCTCCTTGATATGTATTATTTTAGTTGTTTTAATCCTTTATTATAACATAAGATGTTTCGTTTGACAAAAATAATTTTTGTCATTTATTCATGTAGCGTGCGTGCAAGGCGAAATCCGGTTTGAAAATCCTGAAAATTAGGGCTGACATAGAAACGTGAGCAAACACGACAAAAGTGTTTTCCAAAAAACCAGCTACCACCTCGTATCACTTTTTGATTCCCGGGTTTCGGTCCAATTGGATCCTTTAAAGACCCTTCGGAATATTCACTAAACCAATCATAACACCATTCCCAAATATTTCCGCTCATATCATAGATCTTTAAACTGTTTGGGTTTTTTGCCCTTACCGGTTGAGGTTTTGAAAGATTATCGGTAATGGTTTTTCCATTCCACTTCTTTTCCCGCATAAATAATCGTTTGTTTCCGCTGTTTTTCCAAAACCATCCAACAGTTTCAAGGGAGTCGCTTCCTGAGAATTTCAAATCCCGACTCATTAAATGCCCGCCTTTGGCCGCATATTCCCATTCCGCTTCGGTCAACAACCGATAACCCTTTGTTTTGGAAATATCTTCTGTAATATGGTTGTTTTCATCGACCAAACCTCCCGGATTTTCTTGTCCTTTTAGTCTGTAAGAAATGGGTAAATTCTCTTTTAAACTCATCCAGTTACAGTAGGCAATAGCATCCCACCAGGATATGTTAACGATGGGTTTTTCTCCCCTTCCCAGGGCATATCCGGCTTTTGGACAAAAATCAGAGGGAGGTTGTAAATTTTGATCCCGACAATAATTTTCATATTCTGTAAAGGTTACAGGCACATCGAAAACGGTGAAATCATAGCTGAAAAACACTTCATGAACCGGGTATTCTATTTGCCATCCCTCTCTATCGCCTCGCGTATTCCCTGCAAGAAATCTTCCGCTATGGATATGAATTTCCTGAAATGCAGCTTTCACCTCATTCATTGACTTTCACCCCATGTTCGGCTTCCAAGGCCCGATAATCAACTTTTCCAAATTTGGTTCTTGGCAACTGAGAACAAAAATGTATTGCTTTCGGGCATCTTATTGAGATTAAATGCTCTTTACACCAATTGATCAGTTCATCTTTTTTTTCTTTTTCCAGTGATTCGGAAAGGGGTGTTTTTAACACGACAATCGCTTTGATTTTTTGTCCCTTTTCCGGATCGACAACCCCAATTACACAGGATTCCACAACATCTTTGTGTAAATTCAGAACTTCTTCAACCTGCACGGGATAAACCTGCATGCCGGACACTTTGATGATCCGTTTCATTCGTTGTTTAAAATAAAAATAACCATCCTCGTCTTTACACCCTATATCTCCAGTATGCAACCAGACCCGTCCGTCTTCATGTTTTTTTAGAACTTTTGCTGTTTCTTCGGGATCATCTACATAACCTAACATCACGGTGGGTCCGCTAATACAAATTTCCCCATCTTCACCATCTGGCATGGCTGTATTTGTTCCGGGACTTACGATTTTTGCCAGCATGTCCGGAAATGGTTTGCCGATACTTCCGGGTCTGTTTTCCCCTTCAGGCATCGCCATGCAACCGGAAACTGTTTCCGTTAACCCATAGCCTTCTACAACTGAAGTTTTGGCACCACTGGCATCCAACAATTCTTCCAGCCTTTTTCGAGTCCGCTCCGGAAGTTTGTCCCCGCCACTGTTAATATGTTTTAAACAAGACAAATCCGCTTTTTGAAAGTCTTTGGTTTGGATAACCGTTTCAAGAATCCTTGGAACGGTTGGAAAGAATGTTGGTTTTCTCTTTCTGATTAATTTTCCTATTTTTTCAGGCGTAAAAATGGGTATCAATATCACTTGTGCTCCCCAATAGAGAAATGTATGAATGCAAACGCCCAGCCCATATCCGTGGAATATCGGGAGCAAGCCCAACATTTTTCCTCCCAGTTCATTCACATGGCCACGGGAACCAATTTGGGCAGCCAGTGCATTAAAGTTTGAATTTGTCAGTTTTACTCCTTTTGGCTTTCCGGTCGTCCCGCCACTGAATAGGATCACAGCCAAATCATCAGTCCGATCCCGGGATGGTTCCAGATTTGACAGTGTTTTATCACCTATAATGCCTATATGCAAGTCTTTCCAGGAAATGAAAGCTTTGCTGAATACCTTTTTATTCACTTTTTTCTTTTTGGTCAACTCATATAAAAACTGAAGGTGCCTGGGCATATCAGAACCCAAATCCTGAAAAATTATCCCCTTTAATTGCATTTTTGAGTGCAATTCAACAAATTGCTGAACAAACAAATCAAGGGTGATGACCCAGTTGCTTTTTGAAAGATTGAGATAAGATTCAATTTCATACTGATGAGATAAAGGGTGAATGGGTGTTACAACTGCACCCAGTTTGTTCAGAGCGTACAAACTGACGACAGCGGATAAACAATTCGGGAAACAGATCAGAACATGTTCCCCATCTCTGATTCCAACCTTATAAAAGGCTTTTGCCGCATCGTCGATTTGATTTAAAAGCTGTCGAAAACGCGTTTTTTTCCCCATGAATTCACAAGCCGTTAAGTATGGAAATCGCATAGAAGCTTTTCGAATCGCATCGTAAATTGATCCTTTTTCATATTCCATCTATGAAAGTCTCCTTTGGAAACATCAATATTCTTTCATTTTTTGATAGTTTTTTAAAACATTATAAGAATATTTTACCATATTCTAAAACAATTACAATAGCAATTACAATATTTTACTGGCTGTATGTTAAAATAGTCAAAAGGGAGGCGATTGTATGTACACATTTCCGAAAGGATTATATTCGGATATACGCATTGAAGATGTGTTTGAAACGAAAATTGAGTTAACGGATGGCCGGCTTGACGAAATCAAGGAAAAAGAATACCAGGGGGCTTTTATCCGGGTTTATGATGGAAAGCGCTGGTTTTATTCTGCTACTTCGGACATCGAGGGGATTCAAGATGAACTGGATGCATTGGCAAAACTGGCTGATGCCAATGATGATATTGACAATCATCCCGTTGTTAAAAAGTTCGAAGTAAACAAGGGCGATTTTTGTGAATTTACTGGAGACGAGGATATTGCATCCACCAATATCGATAAAAAAAAGACATTAATCGAAAGCTATACAGCTTTATTAAAAGGAAACGAACTCATCTCTTCGCTGAAGAGTTATTATGTGGACAAACGCAAGAAAAAAACTTTTTATTCAAGTAAAGGGGCAAATTTGACCTTTGATTTCCAAATGGCGGGATTGCGTCTGGCATTTAGTTTGAAAAATGGGGACAAGCTCTTTTCCGAAAATTATGACTGTGCATCTGCTGCGTTTGAGGATTTGAAAAACAAAGATAATGAAATAAAAGAACACTTCAAAAAAGCTGTCGATTTCTTAAACACTGCTGAGGATGTGAAAGCAGGAAAATACACCGTGATATTTTCTCCGCTTGCTGCAGGGGTTTTCGCTCATGAGAGTTTTGGCCATAAGAGCGAATCTGATTTCATGGTGGGCGATGAAACCATGCGAAAAGAATGGAAAATCGGAAAAAAAGTGGGTGCGGACCTGTTGTCCATCCTCGATGACGGCAATCCTATTGGAAGTGGTCATGTTACCTTTGACGACGAAGGTACTAAGACTAAAAAAACATATCTAATTAAAGACGGTGTGCTCAGTGGCAGGCTTCACAGTGCCTCCACAGCTGCTTATTTGGAAGAAGATGTCACCTCTAACGCACGGGCCATCAATTTTGAATATGAACCCATTGTCAGGATGACCACCACCTACATTGATAAGGGTAATAAAACACTGGAAGAGTTGATTTCAGAAGTTAAAGACGGCGTCCTGGTAGAGACTATCAAACATGGTTCGGGAATGTCCACCTTCACAATAGCCCCATCTCTGGCATACGCCATCAAGGATGGAAAAGTAGCAGAACCCCTTAAGATATCCGTAGTTTCTGGAAATGTTTTTAAAACTCTTAATGAAATTGACGGGGTTTCAGATACGATCAAACTCCATTCGTTTGTCCTGGGCGGATGCGGGAAAATGGAGCAGTTCCCGTTAAGTGTCGGCTTTGGTGGTCCTTATGTCAGAGTAAACAACCTGGACGTTCAATAGGGGGGGATGATGATGATTAAAGAAAAATATACGATTAATAGCGAAGAAACGTCAC
>CAYOFT010000095.1:0-6753 GCA_964403295.1 uncultured Thermotogaceae bacterium
GAGGGGTTTTTGGAGTAGAATCTTCAGAGGGGAAATTGAATTGAGATGGGACAGGTGCAGCGATTACCGTATCGCTGACCCTGTCCCATCGGAGGTTTGAGTGCTTTCAAAGATTTTAATTTTATCTACTAGAAATGATTTTGTTTCTTAAAAAGAAATCTAAACTGAACCATAATTAAATCTTCCGAAGAGAACAGACGTATATTTTCCCGAGGGGACAGGGCTGCAGATACGTTACTTTTTCTCGAATCTCCCGAAGGGACAGGGTCAGCGATACGGGAATCGCTGCACCTGTCCCATCTTATTTTCATTCATCACCGTACCTGTCCCATCTTACTTTCTTTAATGATTGTGCTTATCTGAAATTTAGTTTAAAAAAATAAAAAGAATTATGGTATAATCGAAAATCAACTTTTTATACCCACTTCGGGAAACACAAAGACACGAAAGCATTGCTGGTTGTGTTATATAGCAGTTTTTTTCAAGATGAACCAATTTTATGATTCAATGAAAGGCTTCTTGTATTCTTGGTATTGGATTCGAATCAACTGAACTGTGCGCTTATTGAGCTTTCTGAGCTTATATAGAACCGGAAAAAGTGTTCATTTTCCGGAAGGTTGTTGTTTAAAAGAATCAGAACCATTCCGAAGCAGTGCTAAGAAATCATCACCATCTTGTCAAAGCGTTTCGTAACTTTTTTACATAATATTTGGAATACCAAATCTGTGAAGAAAGGAAGGATAAGCATGGCGGAAAAAAAGAGGTCTTATTGGTCAGCGACACTGCGTCTTTTGGGTATCGTTCTCGCGATATGGGCCGGAGTTTCTTTGGGATTAAGCATTATTCTTGCACCTTTGCTTAACCACATTCAGTTGGGTGGTTATCCCTTGGGATTTTGGTTTGCACAGCAAGGCTCCATCTTTACCTTTATAGTCCTTATCTTTGTCTACGCAATTTTGATGGGACGAATTGATCGGAAATATGATGTTCACGAAAAATCCGAAAAAAAACCTAACAGGAAAAGGAGATAGCTTATGAGCCTTCAAGTCATGACGTATATTGCCGTTGGATTAAGTTTTTTGTTGTATTTGGGAATTGCCTTTTGGTCACGAGCTAAATCAACCAGTGATTTTTATGTGGCGGGGGCAAGTGTTGGACCTGTTGTCAATGGAATGGCAACCGCTGCAGATTGGATGTCCGCTGCTTCGTTTATTTCCATGGCCGGTATGATTTCAAATATGGGTTATGGCGGTTCGGTTTTTTTAATGGGATGGACAGGAGGCTTTGTACTCTTGGCGATGTTACTCGCTCCCTATCTTCGAAAATTTGGTAAGTTTACCGTTTCACAATTTATCCGTGACCGTTTTTATTCCAAAACCGCTGCTGCTGTGGCTGTTTTGTGTTTATTAGTTGCTTCTATTACTTACATCATCGGTCAGATGACAGGGGTTGGGGTGGCATTCTCAAGATTCCTGGGTGTTTCCAATGATGTGGGTATTTACATTGGTATGGCTATTGTTTTTGCTTATGCCGTTTTTGGGGGAATGAAAGGGATCACCTATACGCAAGTGGCCCAGTACTGTGTTATGACGTTTGCTTATATCATCCCGGCGATTTTCATTGCCTTTTACCTGACAGGAAATCCCATTCCTCAACTTGGTTTGGGTTCGAACCTAAGAGGCGAAAATATTGCCCTTTTAACCCGATTGGATCAGGTGGTAACCGATCTTGGTTTTAAAGAGTACACCACTTCCCTGCCGGGGAGTACTTTAAATATGGTTTTGTTTACCTTGACATTGATGATTGGTACAGCGGGATTACCTCATGTTATTATGCGTTTCTTCACGGTGCCCAACGTTGCCGCTGCAAGACGTTCTGCAGGATGGACCCTGGTCTTTATTGCTGTGTTATACACCACAGCTCCGGCAGTGGGTGCCATGGCAAAGTACAATCTTCATACTACCGTTACCCCGGGTATCGAACAGAATATGAGTGTTTTTGAACCTGAAGCCAGTCTTGTGGGGGAAGAACGCCCTGATTGGATGCGGCGTTGGGAAAAAACGGGGCTTTTACAATGGGAAGATAAAAATAATGATGGGCGAATTCAATATTATAACGATGCTTCTTCTAATCAGCAGTTTTTGACGCGGGCAGCCGAAGCGGGTTGGCAGGGAAACGAACTGACAGTGAATGCGGATATTATTGTTTTGGCCAATCCTGAAATCGCCATGCTGCCATTCTGGGTCATTGCACTGGTGGCTGCAGGGGGTATTGCAGCAGCCCTATCGACAGCAGCGGGTCTGTTGATGGCCATTTCCTCCGCCATTTCACATGACTTAATCAAGGGTATTTTTGCACCCAAAATCTCTGAAAAAAGCGAGCTGTTGACCGGTAAGATTTCAATGGCCGTTTCAATTTTGATAGCAGGGTGGTTGGGTCTAAATCCGCCGGGTTTTGCTGCGGGAACGGTTGCATTGGCTTTCGGTATTGCAGCGAGTTCTCTTTTCCCGGCATTAATGATGGGAATCTTCTTTGTGAAAATGAATAAAGAAGGTGTCATTGCAGGCATGTTGGCTGGTCTTTCTGTGACGCTCTTTTATGTCTTTGCTCACAAGGGAATCTTTTTTATTCAGGGGACACAGTTTACCCATTTAATCGGTGGAGAAAACAGCTTTTTTGGTATTACGCCTGAAGCAATTGGTGCCGTAGGGGCAATGGTAAACTTTGCAGTGGCATTTATTGTCAAACGTTTTACCAAGAATCCACCTGAGCATATTCAAGCCCTGGTTGAGAGTGTGCGATCGCCAAGGGGAGCAAAAGCAGTTGATGGGGCGCATTAAGTTTCAACCGATTTCTATTAACAATTGTGAATGGAGTTTTCATATATGAATTGGGATACTTTGCAAGTTGTTTTGGTTTTTAACTGGATTTTGTTCATTGGACTTATCCCGTTATCTATTTTTTGGCTTAGGCGCGGCTATAAAATCTGGATGAAAAAGGATTACTCTTTGGTGGCTTTATGGAAAGGGCGTTCGCCGAAAAACGCCAAAAAGTATGTTCCTTATGCCATCCTATCCAATTTAGGTGCCGGAATGATCTTTTTAACCGTTTTTTTTCTGGTATTGATCATAGGGTTACATTATGATATTTGGACAGCCATTGTCGGGATTACATTTTGGATGAAGATATTGACTGATTTGAATGTCAGTATGTATGCCCATAAAGTTGGGATTTTTAAATCCAGGTAAGATAAAAATTCATTAAGTTGGAAATAGGAGAGGTGCATGGCTAAAAAGAAAAAAGAAACAGACAAAAAGCAGATGTTTTTCATGGCGGTTCGCATTGTTCTGCCACCTGCCATGGTGATGTTGTTGTTTGTGGTTGCCATCATTGTCATGATCATCCCTGCAACAGAAGATGCCTTAATGGACAAAAAGAGGGAGACGATACAGGCGATTGTGCAGTCTGCCACTTCGATCATTGAGAAGCAGGCCATGCTGGTAAGCGAAGGGGTTCTGACTTTAGCGGAGGCACAGGAAGAAGCCCTTTTAGTCTTACGGGCATTAAGATACGGTGATCAGGACAAACAATATTTATGGATTCAGGATACCTATCCAAAGATGGTCATGCACCCTTATTTCCCTGAAATGGAAGGCGTTTCGTTAAGAGATTATCAAGACCCGGAAGGGAATTTGTTATTCGTAAATGCGGTAAATATCACCAAAGAAAACGGTGACGGATTTATTCATTATATGTGGCCCAGGGAAGATAACATTGAAGAACCCGTCCCAAAGCTTTCGTATGTCCGTTTGTTCAGCAAATGGAACTGGATTGTGGGCAGCGGGATTTATCTGGATGATGTTCAACGTGAAATTCAAGCCGTCACTTATAATCTGGCTTATTTTTCGACAATCGTCGGGTTATTGCTGATGGGATTGCTGTCTCTCATCGTCTGGAGAGGATGGCGGACAGAAAAACAACGACGCATAGCAGAAAAGGAAGTTTTTCGTTCCCGTGAGCGCTACCAGGCTTTGGCAAGGGCTTCCGGTGAAATGCTGCTTTTGTCCATGAACGGTATCATTGTCAGTGCAAACAAACAAGCCTGTGATACGCTGAATTTGAGCGAAGAAGAGATCGTTAATCGCGCAATCTCTGAGTTTGTTTTGGATGATGCCGGGAAAGATTTAATCAACGATGCTTTTGCGGGAGAAGTAGTGGAAACGGTAGAAACGGTGCTTGGTTATGAAGAGAACCGGACACCGGTGTTGTTATCCGCAGAACACTTAATGGTGCATGGTACCCCTGCCATTATGTTTGGAGGGTATACCCTTAAAAATCAGCAAAAAGCAGAAACGGTTGACCCAATCATTCTGGAGACTGTCAAACAATCGAACTTTGCCATATTCATCCTTTCTCGAAGCCAAACCGGTAAGATTGTTAAAGCAAATGCAAAAGCCGCTGAAATTTTCGGGTTGGGTCAAGAGGATGAATTAATCGGCAAATCGGTTAGGGATTTTCTTGAACAGGGAGATGCAACACGCCTGAACATTGAATTGGAAAAGGAAAAGCAGGTTTCGAATCTCTTGGTTCAATGTACAGCAACGAATAATAATCGGTATCTTCGGGTTTGGGGAACTAAATTTGAGGATTTGGAACTCTATCACGGACAAACTGTACTTCTGATATATGAAGATTCTGATGAAATTCAAATCTCTAAAGTACAATCATCCATGCTTTCGGAGTTTTTGTCCCCTACCCGTCAGATTGCTGACAATGCTTCTTTAAAGGTTCAAAAAAAGGAAGATATGGATCTCATGGAGCACTATACCCGTTCCCAAATTATCTTAAGGCAATGTGTCAAGATGGGCTTAAGTGGCGAGGAAATAACCCGTTCAGTGATTACATCCACCGATCAGATGTTTGAGAAAGGGGTAAACATGGCCATTCAGGAATTGGGACAACCCCCATGTGCCTATGCCTTTTTGGCTTTAGGCAGCATTGGAAGAATGGAGAGTACTTTAAATCCCGATCAGGATACGGCCATTCTATTTGAAAGTACCTCGGATGAAAAGGAACATTTGACTTACTTTGAACAATTTGGGAAAATTATTACGGATTATGTTTCATCAATTGGGATCCCGCCGTGTGTTTCGGGTAACTCTGCCTCTAATCCTCAATGGGTTCAATCGGAAGAATCCTGGAAAGATCAGTATTATGATTGGATTCTGGGCAGTGATCCGGATGCAATCATAAAAGTTAGTATCTTTTTCGATTTCCGGGTTTTATCGGGAGACGAAACCCTGGCGGAAAGACTTCGGGAATACATTTTTAATGAAGTAAAAGCCAAACCGATCTTTCTCTACAGATTGGCACAAGATACCATTCATTTTCGTCCCCCAACAAATTTGCTGGGGAAAATATATTCAGAAAGTCAGACTGAGAAATACATCGATTTAAAAAAGACCATGCTTCATTTTGTCAACTATGCAAGGATCTATGCCTTAAAGCATAAAATTTGTGAAACCAACACCATTCAAAGAATAAAAAAACTAATGAAAGAGGGGCATATTACTAAAGATGATGGTCAAGAGGCGATTGACAGCTGGAATTTTTTAATGGACTTACGGTTGAAAACCCAGGTATCGGCATTGGAAAAGAATTTTCACAAAGAAAATGCCCTGGTATTGAACGAAATCACTTCTTGGCAGGAAACCATGTTAAAAAAGGCCATGGCTCAAATCAACACCATACAAAAACGATTGGCAGCTTATGAAGTGGGGCAGATGGGTTAATAATGCGGATTGGATTTTTTGGTGACATTCACGGCCGTATTCATAAGTTTTATCATGTTCTGAATAAAGTGATTGAAGCGCATCAGATTTCAGCAGCCGTTCAAGTAGGGGATTTTGGTGTCTCCAAAAAAAACATTCGTGTCCTTGAAACTTTAGGCGGTTTCCCTGTTCCGGTGTATTTTATTGATGGAAATCATGAAGATTTTCGTTTTCTTTGGAAGGCCATGAAAAAGGGAACGAATAAGGAATGGGAAAAGAAAAACCTGTATTATCAACCTCGGGGAAGTACGCTGACATTTCAAGGTCTCAAAATGGGTTTTTTTGGTGGAGCCTTACACATTGGACGACCCCAAAAAATCATCAAAGGGAATGTGATAACGACTGCTGAATTGGACAAAGCAATTTATGAGTTTTCTCACTTTTCTCCTGATATTCTGATAACCCATTCCTGTCCAGCCGGTATTGGTGTTGGTATGCAGGGGCTTGAAATTCATTATTGGGGGGTTGTGAATCATATTCTCATGGCGGGATTCGATCCCGGACCAAAGGCCGATTGTGGTGAAACGCAGCACGCCCTGTTGTGGAATCAGATGGCAAAACGTCCTAAGCTCTGGGTATATGGGCATTTTCATGAGCAAAAGAAAATTGAAATCGATGATACAACGTTTATTAGCCTTCCTTGTATCGAGCATTATCACGATTACGTCATTTGGGATACAGAACAGGAAGGGTTGTTGGTTTAGTAAGAAGGGACAGATAGAGAAGGGACAGGCATGATGATTTCTGGAGTTTCGAAGAAACTCCTAAGGAATTCGTTTCTCAAATTCCACGGATCCAAGCGGTCCTGTCCCTTCGGAGTATATTCCTTCCAATAAATAGACAATCTTCCAAGGGGACAGGTCCCTGGATACGCGGTCAAGAAAGGCATTGACCTTAATCAAGGGACCAGTCCCCTCTGACT
>CAYOFT010000096.1:0-1103 GCA_964403295.1 uncultured Thermotogaceae bacterium
TGATAAAGGGCTCGGTCTGCTCGTTTAAACAATGCATCGATTGATTGGTCGTTGTTTGAAATTTTTACAACTCCGGTACTAAGGCTAAACTTAAACAGATGTAGTTTTTCAACTATTTCGAATAAGGCTTTTTCAGGCCCTTTAAAAATAACGGCAAATTCATCGCCGCCCCATCTGGCAACGATGCCTTGATCTGAAACTAACTGTTTAGTGTAATCCGCCAACTCGGTTAGGACTTGATCTCCAAAGGTATGTCCTTTGTCATCGTTTATTTGTTTGAAATCATCTACATCTAAAAAGAGTAAATACACTTCTTGAGCTTCTTGCTTAACAGTTTCCAGTGTTTTTTTCAAGGTAATATCAAAAGAACGTCGATTGTATAGATTCGTCAATGGATCGAATTGAACCAAGTGATTTAAACGTATTCTCTCTTCGTTATAGGCATTGGCAAAGATCCTGAGGAAAAGAAATCCAGCCAATAATGTCAAGGGGATTTGAAACAAACGATCATAAAAATGACTCATACTGTCATATTGACTGACCAATTCGGGGTAAAGGTATTCCACAATTAAAAGGGCCATGATTATTCCTATTTGTGATATGATAAGAACCAATCGTGTTTTTCCCCAAAAAAAGAAGGTTGTACAGATGATTAACAGAAAAACATATGCCAGTGAAAGATTCTCACTTCCACCGGAATCAAACCATCCAAGGGGAATAACAATATAAGTAATGACGACAAAAAATAGGACTTTCCAAAAATAAATGTGTTGATCATTCTTTGAATGGAGTAGAGCCCACCCGGCAAACACAATCAATAGCATCCATTTGATATTGACGTGCAGGGGAAATCCGAAAATGAGGTTTCCGGCTATACTTAGTAACGATAAGCCCATCAATGCAACGAGGACTATTTGAAATAAAGATTGGCTTAAACGATCTTTTGTTTTGTCATTCATTGCTAAGCAGTATTCCCCTTTCCGAAGCGTGCTTGTTTTAAGTCGATAGAATATAATGGGTACAGTATAGCATGATCGTTACACAACAAAAAGGACCAAAAGTTTCAAAACTGTTGATTTATGTTACACTTGTTCGGTAACATT
>CAYOFT010000096.1:1203-6738 GCA_964403295.1 uncultured Thermotogaceae bacterium
GGGAGTTTTATGAAACCGGAAAAGAGCTTTTACACCTTGAATTATTTGTTCCGGGAGAGGTCATCAGCGGCGATTTATCCATCAAAAACATATACGGCAAAGGCGAAGATGAGCATTACATCCAAGAAGCCGCCTGGCTCACACGCAAGCAAATCCAAAACATTCCCGTTTATCCAGAAATCATCAAAGAGGATTCTTTTTGGGAACAAACGGACCCAACAGGCACTTATCTGGAAAGGCAGTCTATAGAGGTGTTGTTATGATGATATTAAACAATGATTTGACTCCCTCCAGGCTTACCGAATGACTTTAATGAACCCTATCATTAAAGCGGCTAAAAAAATGATACCCAAATAATACATATCTCTGTTATTTTCCGGAATACCCGAAGAAGTATCTTTTAACGTTTCCTTTGGTTGTTGACCAACAGTCGATTCAACGGGGGCTTTTTTACCATCCCATGCTTTATCAACGGTTTTATCCCATGTTTTCTCTTTTGTTTCTCCAGTGGTTTTGTCCCATTCCCAATCTTCTTTGTTGGAATAATCCTTATCGTAAGTTTTATCCCCAACATACCGTTCTTTGGCTTGCTGAGTTTTGACTTCAACCATTTGCAAAGAGGTGCTTGAGGAATCAGCCCCTTCGCCAACGCCAAGGGATACAACTACTCGGACTTGATCATCCCGTTCTCTAACCCATGCTTTCAGCGCTTCTACTTGTTGGTTAAAATGATCGATGGAGACACCTGATGATAGAACCAATTCACTGTAACGATCAATCTTCTTGATGATTTCCTCCTCGTTCCAAACTTCATTGATAACTCTCAGTAATTCCTGTTCCATTTTTACATTCAGTTGCGGTATCCTTGAAATCCGGCGTGGGATCTCTGCCTGTAAAAGGTTGGAAAAGGGTCTATTATAGTCTCCAAAGGCTTTATCTGCTCCCCATGGGATTAACGTTGCTTTATTCCCGTCATCGGGATCAAAGTACACATAAAAATTGTTTTGGGCATCATTGTAAGAGTCACTATTATTACCAATATAGTTGACAGCCAGGAATGTAAGGTATCGTTCAATGTCCAACACCTGTGATAATTCATCTACAAGTTGGTCATCAGGCATCTCTAAAACCCTTGCCAATTCCTTAATGGGGTCTTTGGTTCTGTCTGTATGACTGGTTTTCGATTCAAAACGATTCAGTCTGTCCGGTAAAAAATCAGCATATTTTTCCCCTTCGTACAAAGATCCTTCATCGTTGCCAAAACATCGCATTAAAAACGGTTTTTTGATGGGTTCTACATTCACGGAAACTCCCAAGAATTGTCCATTTATGGATACATACGCCACAGTGCTTCTGGGTGCGGGATATCCGGCGGCTTCAAACAAATCGTAGATCAGATGTGTCCTGAACCGAAGAACATCCCCGGCGGAATTACTGACGGTGATGTCTTTCACGCCAAAAAAGTTTTGTCCGGGAATATATCGATCCAGTTGAAGTTTGAAGCGGGGATCACTGGAATAAAGCGATCCCATAAAACCTCTGTTTCTCACACCGACATGATTGATTCGGATGCCGTTGATTTCCACATCTGCCGGATACCAATTATACGGGTTATCAGGCAAGGGCGCATCGGGTGTCAACAGTGTCTTTCCGCTGTGCCTCTCACTCATCATTTGCTGATAAAGTTGTGGATCCATGATTAAATTAATCTCAAGGGCTTTTTCATCATTAAAAATATCAATCCGCTGGGTGGGTTGTTCCACAAAGTCCGTCTGACAACCGGTGAATAAGAGTAAACCCACGAAAACTATTAACAGACTATTAAGCCGCATACTCACCATCATAGCTCATCATGGCTACGTTCATCACGCTGTTCAGTTTTTTCAATTGATTCGTTATTTCCAAACTCTTTTTGTCCGAGGAAAGTTCTATGGTCATTTCAGTATGGTCGTCATCCTGAATTCTGGATTTGATTTTATACCGTTCACCATGGTTATTCAATATGTGAAACAATTGATCCTCAATAGCTGAATCGGTATACCCAATGATAATCAAACAAGGCCCCTCACTAATCCTCAACTTTGAATAAATCAGGAGAACGACAGCGATGATGACACAAGTCACAATGGCAATGATATACAATCGTGCCCCTGTGATAATTCCTGCGGATATAGCCCAAAACATGTAAACAATGTCCATGGGGTCTTTGATAGCGGCTCTGAATCGCACAATGGACAATGCCCCCACCATTCCAAGGGATAGGATGATATTACTTGTCACCGCCATGATCACTGAACTGGTTACCAGTGCCAAGGCAATCAAAGACACGTTGAAACTTTTGGAATACATCACCCCTTGATAAGTTCTCTTATACACCCAAAAAATTACCAAACTTAAAGCAAATGTCAATGCCATGGTAGCTATAATTTGAAGAAAGGATGTTCCGCTACTTTCCAAATTCATTGAATTGATAAAATCTGTAAATGTGATAAAAAACATCTCCTTTCGATTTTAATAATGGAAACTCATACAAGAAACGAACTTTGAAAAGGCTTTTTGGTCACCCTTTCCATGTTGAACCGTTTTTTTGATTATATCCGGTAAAAAACCCGTATACTTAATTTCCATCACCACTTGATCCTTTTCTGTTAATACAACGCTGGAGGTGGGAGCAAACAGGTCTTTTTTGCCAACAGCGGTTCTCAGGTTTGAATCGAAGACGATGCGAACGTTCCCATATGGAAAAACATAGGCGGTTCGATCATAGGTAACAACAACCTTTGGTTGAAGTCTCTTTGTTTTTTGGCTCAGAACAAAATCATTTTTGACCGGGTCGTTTGTTTGCTTAAAATCAACGAAAGTCCCGGAAAGGATGTTGTGATAATCTTCACGTGTGATCACGGTATAGTCTTTTTTTATAGCATTGACATGCTTGGTTTTTCGTTCAAGCTTAATCAAACGATCTGATCTGTTATAAACACGTATTCTAAACTTCTTCCTGCGAATAACCCCTGCCAGTTTATCTTCAAAAGCGCTATTTGCATAATCGTCAAAATAAAGGCTGCTCACGGTATATTTTCCGTTTGTTCGTGCATAATGATCATATTGGCAAATCAAACGCAACCGGTTTTCTATGACTTTCTGCTGTTGTCTGTTGATGAGATACTTTAATTCTTTTCGATACATAAGCAACACCTTAATGATGTCGCTGCATAAACAACAAGTTTTTATGCAACGACAAAAGATAAAATCTCTATTTCTCTTTTTTTCCTTCTTTCATGAGTTCAATTAATTCTTCAACGGTGATTCCCATAGATTCAGCCTTACTTTCCAATTCCTCTTCAGAATAAGTATAGTTTGATTTGTCACCGTCCCATTCTTTTTCCTCACCTGTCTTTCCTTCTTTCATTAGTTCTTTTAATTCTTCAACCGAAATCCCCATGGATTCCGCTTTACTCTCAAATTCTTCTAACATTTGTTCTTTCAACTCTTCAACGGTGATCCCCATAGATTGAGCTTTGCTTTCAAAATCCTCTTCAGAATAAGTATAATTGGATTTGTCACCATCCCATTCTTTTGTTTCATTCGTCTTTGTCCCTTCAAGCCCCCTCATCATTGTCTCTGGAAATTGATTTGCACAACTGGAAAAAATCACACCAATCACTAATAACACAAGTAAAACACTCCATTTCTTCATACTATTCACCTCGCAACAATTTTCATCTCTCGATGTGTCATGATGATAACAAGCGGATATGGGATTTTAATGTGAAAAATGTGGCAAATCTATGGCAGTTTTTCAGAGGGGAAGTTGAATGCGGTAAATGGCTCCCAGGGAAGGATCATTTTCTAAGGAAAGGGTTCCCTGATGGCCTTCGATAACACGTTTGACAATGGACAGGCCAATGCCGGTTCCATCCTTTTCTCCGATGTAATCTCTGGAAAAGGCGTTTTGTAGAATTTCATCACTGAATCCGGGGCCATTATCTTGAACCGTTACGCAAACCGTTGATTTCTTTTTTTCAACCTTGATGATGATTAAGTCGGAAGTGTATTTAATGCAGTTGGTCAGTATATTCACAAAGGCCTTGAGGAGTTTTTGCCGGTCCCCATGAAAAAAGATGTCGGTTACCGGTGTAAAGTCCACATCGATCTCATCCAGGATGATCAGGCTTTCAACGTTATTCAATGATTCGATGATCAGACCGTTCATCTCAAGTGGTTCAAACTTGTAGGACTCTTTGACCGTATCTAGCTTACTGAGAAAAATCACATTTTCCAATTGCTTTTTCAGCTCCTGGCATTCTTCAATGATTTTATCCAGGGTTTGATCCTTGTCTTTAAACAGGTCTGTTTTCATCCCCTGTGCGTAGCCACTGATAACGGTCAAGGGTGTTTTAATGTCATGGGAGACGGTTTCGTAGAACTTTTTTTGTTCGATATCCCTGTCTTCCAAGGATTGAGCCATCGTATTGATGGCGTTCCCCAAAACCTCAAACTCATCTCCCGTTTTTAAATGAATTTTTTCATTAAATTGCTTACGGGCGATTTTTTCCGTTGCTTGGATGAGGCGATTGATGGGTTTGATAATCATTTTCCCATAATAACTTGTCAAAACAATCAACAGAAGGGTAATCAGGCTGATGACGATGATTAAAATGATCAGGATACTGTTTCTGATCTGGACGATCTGTCGCCGGGATACAAAACTGCAAATCAAAAAATCGTACGTTTTATTCGTTAAATCACGACTTTGAAGTCGTGTATTTAAAGCCAAAAAGGATTTATCAAAAAGGGTGATATTATAAAAAAATCCTGTATTCCTGTTGAAAAGAGACAATATCTCTCTTTCATTGTATTGTTCCGTTATTGATTCCGGGGCATTAAATAACTGCATATTCTTCAAATCAACAATCACCGTAAAGACTTGCAAATCAGAGTATACTTCTTTTTGGTTGATTTCTCCCTTTGTATCGTTATATGAATCAAGCT
The DNA here is from genome assembly GCA_964403295.1 of uncultured Thermotogaceae bacterium. Classification (GTDB taxonomy): domain Bacteria; phylum Thermotogota; class Thermotogae; order MWEM01; family MWEM01; genus JASUTC01. The sequence goes on from CAYOFT010000096.1 coordinate 6,196, forward strand.
CTTCCTTAATAAAAGTGTTTTTTTCCTCCAATTTGCCGTATTCAATCGTTTTTTCAAGCATTCCTAACTCAAAGGCATTTTGAATACCCACTTCCTTTTCAAGGGATGCTTCAATATAATTGGAAACGATATATGTGATCAGAAGTCCCAGTAAAACCATTGCCGATACATTGACGACAATATTCAATACAAACAATTTTGATCGGATTTTCACCCCTTGTCACTCACCTTATATCCAAACCCCCATACCGTTTCAATCTTGCATTGGGCATCTGCCAGTAATAACTTTTTACGCAACCGCTTGATCAGATGATCCACCTGACGATTGTCTCCCATATAATCATAGCCCCATATGGTTTGGATGATTTGCTCTCTTGAAAAGGCCCTGTTTTTGTTGGTGATAAAAAGATGCAGCAATTCGTATTCTTTGTTGGAAGTATTGAGTACCAGAGAATTGACGGAGACTTCCCGACTGTCCGTGTTAATGGTCACGTCCAGACAACTAATTTCTGAATCAGCCGTTTGTGGTTTGCCGTTGACTCG
>CAYOFT010000097.1:0-6705 GCA_964403295.1 uncultured Thermotogaceae bacterium
GTAAGAGGGGACAGGAGCCTTGATTTTGGGTTAAGCTTGCTTAACCTTGTATCAAGGGGCCTGTCCCCTCGGGATTTAAAAATCTTATCTCATAAACCGATGGGACAGAAATCCTGTCCCATCTCCGTTTAGCGGGACCACTCAACGGCGCTCCGCTACATTTTTTGTATTATTCTTCTGCCAAGTACTTTGCGATTTCTTTTTCAGCCCATTCCAGGCCTTCTTCGATGGTCCATTTGTCGTACATGATGTTGGCGAACATGTCTCCAACAGCGTATCTGATTTCGTTCCAGGTTGCCGGTTTTGGATCGGAATAAGCATCGTTCAGGAATTGTACTGGGACTGCTGCTTTGGGTTCGAGTTTTACGTATGTTTTCCATTCCGCTGTTTCCAGGGAACTTTTTCTGACAGGAAGGTATCCTGTTTTCATGGCCCAGTATGTGGTGACTTTTGGATCGATGAGGTATTTCATGAATTTCCATGCAGCGTCTTTTTGTTCGTCTGTAGCAGATTCAAACATGATAACATCTGTTCCTGCAAGAGGAGGTTCGAAATTTGTTCCTCTGGGGATTGCAGCCCAATTCCAGTCATGTTTTCCTTTTGATGATCTGTCTACATAAGATTTTCCAGCGATGGTGCTGATGTAGAATGCCAATCTTCCCTCACCAAAGGGGCCATCTTCGTAGTCTCCAGTAACCAGTGCGATGTTCTCTTTTGCGAATCCTTTCAGGTATTCCAGAACCTCTTTTGTTTTTTCACTGTTGATGGTGACTTCGTATTCGCCATCTTCGTTCTCTTCAACAATGTAAACACCATTGTTGTACATGTAAATGGCTAATGTGTCAACATTTGGTCTTAACGTTGTTCCGTATCTTTCCACTTCTCCGTTTTCGTTAACTACTGTAAGAAGTCTTGCTGTATCTTTGTATTCTTCCAGTGTTTTTGGAGGTTCAAGACCTTCCAGTTCAAACAGATCGGAGTTGTAATACATGACGTAAATACTTTTGTTGAAAGGTAAGGAGTAGAATGTGTCTCCCCATCTTCCCATTTCTTTGAATACATCGTAGATGTCTGCCCATTCTTCATCTGAAAAACCAACTTCATCATTGAAGATGTAGTCGTTTAATGGTTCAACAACGTCACTCTGTAAGAGTTTTGATGTCCAGTTTGCATAGGCCTGTGACAATACAGGTAATGTGTCACTCTGAACACTTGCAAGCAGTTTCTGGTTTAATGCTCCGTAGTTTCCGATATAGACAGGCTTGACAACGATGTTGGGATTCTGACTGTTGAACATGTTGACGATTTCTGTGACTGCTTCACCCTGTCCACCTCCCATGGCGTGCCAAAATTCAATCTCTACAGGAGCAGAGATGAGTGTTCCTAAAACAAAAACAGCAAAAACGATAAATAAGACTGCTCTTTTCACTTTAAACCCTCCTTTTTTGGTTTGTACACTTTTTGTTTATTTTGGGACTTTTTGATTTTTAAAGACCAATGTATTACGTAATGTTATTGAATTTGTTTACTTCACTTTTATTGTTAATATCCCAAGACCCACCCCGTCAGCTGTCGCTGCCACCCCTCCGTAGGAGGGGATTTTTGTATTGCTAATCTTTCGGACATATTTTACTATTTACTTGAATTATTGCTTATATTTCTCTTACTTCATTTCCTTCTGTGTTTTTCAAAATAGCCTTTGGCGATGGCGATTCCTGAAATGGGACCGATAAAGGCTATCAATACGGTGAATAGGATCCAGTAATTCAGGTATTCGGGTCTTTCAATCATAAACGCAAAGATGATCAATAGGATGCCGACTGTGTCTGAAATGGTTGAAAAGTGTAGTTTTACCAGCACTTCTTTTTGAAATATCATGGCCAGAGTACCTGTGGCAACTAAAAATAACCCGGCATATTTCAAAATAGTTGCAGCCAGTTCCATGTTTACCCTTTCTTCTCGAATGGTTCTCCGTCAGCTGCGGGTGCTCTTGTTTTACCTACAAACCCGGCAACAACAATTAATGTGATGACGAAGGGAATCATGTTAAACAACGGTTTGACCGATGAAGAGATGGCCAATGAGGGGTTGCTTTGCAGCTGTTCGTTCATGGCATCGGCAGCGCCAAAGAGTAAACATGCGAATAAGGCTCCTTTGGGGGTCCAATTACCCAAGATCATAGCGGCCAATGCAATAAACCCCTTACCATTGGTCATGTTTTCTGTGAATTGTCCCAATTCTCCCACGCTTAAATAAGCACCGCCCAAGGATGCAAATAAGCCACTCATGAGTACACCAAACCACCTGATCCCATAAACACTGACACCCAAAGTATCGGCAGCTTCAGGATTTTCGCCCACAGCCCTGATTCTTAATCCCAATTTGGTTTTGTATATAATAAACCATGAGACAACCACCAAAATCAATGCGAGATAGACAAAGGGGCTCAGTGAGCCTATCATATCGTATAAAAAGCTTCCTTTTCCAAGAAATTCCAATTTTATTTCAGGTATTTTATCGTAAATATCAGTAGATCCGGGTTTTCCGAAAACAGGTTCCAACAAAAATCCAGTTACACCTTGTGCCAGAAGAATAATAGCCGTTGCACTGACAATTTGGTTCGCCTGGAAGTTGATACTTGCCCATGCGTGTAGAGCTGCAGCTGAAACACCCACCATCATTGCCAAAATAATACCAATCCAAGGGCTTCCAAAAAGAGCCGTTCCTACTATTCCACTAAAGGCTCCAAGTAACATAATTCCTTCCAGAGCAATGTTTGTGACACCGGTTTTTTCACTGAACAATCCTCCCAGGGATGCGAATAAAAGGGGAGTAGCCGCTGATAGGGTCAGCGAGTAGAAAATGGGGTTGGCAAATGCATCTAATATGGCTTTAAATATATTCATCTATTTCGCCCCCTTCTTTTTGTTCCATCCCATGATGCTCATCACGATTCTTTCAGCAGCCACCAGGAAGATGATAATGGATTGTATGATCATAACAATATGTTTGGGTACGCCTGCAAATTGCATCTGGTTTGAACCGGTTCGTAACCCACCAATTAACAGTGAAGCTGCAAGGATTCCGAAGGGATTGTTTTGACCGATCAAAGCAATGGATATCCCGTCAAAACCCTTTCCGGAACTCAGTGTTCCATAGAACCTATGATACAATCCGATGGATTCAAGTGTACCGGCTAATCCCGCCAAAGCGCCGCTGATGGCCATAGTCAGGATGATATTTTTTGATACGTTGATCCCACCGTATTCTGCAGCATAAGGATTAAATCCTACAGCTTTCACTTCATACCCCATTGAGGTTCTGTACAATATGATATAAATCACCACAGCTGCAGTGATAGCAATTAAGATTCCAAAGGACATAAAACTGGCTTGAGAGGTGAGCAAGTTAGGCAGTTTTGCAGATGAGGCAATCTCAGGGCTTTTCGGAATGCCACCTCCAGCGTTAAAAGGTCCTGTTACCGCCCAGTTGGTAATGTTGTAGGCAATCCAGTTCAACATGATGGTTGTGATAACTTCATGGGCTCCGGTTTTTGCTTTTAGGAAGCCTGCAATCCCCGCCCATACAGCACCTGCCAACATACCAACGATCATGGTTAAGGGTATGGCTATAAATGTTGGTAGAGAAGCGGCATTAACGGCAAAAATTGTTGCAGTCAATGCACCCATTGCCATCTGCCCTTCAGCACCAATGTTAAAAACTCCGGCCCTGAAACCAAATCCAACCGCAAGTCCTGTCAGAATGAGTGGTGTCATTTTAATAATAGTATTCATAATAGCTGTTTTGTTTCCAAAGGCTCCCTTGATCAATTCCGTATAAGCTTCGACCAGGAACCTTAATCGATCAGCAAATGAACCTTCTCCTATCCAAATGATGATGATAGACGCGATCAACAAAGAGATGATGATCGATATGATTGGTATTGCAATTCTCATCCATTTCTTTTTAATCATTCGCCTCACTCCTTGCTTCTTCTAGTGTGCTTCCGGCCATCATCAAGCCCAGTTCTTCCATAGACACTTCATTAGGTTTGACCTCTCCCATGATTTGCCCTTCATACATAACCAGAATTCTGTCACTTAGTGACAAGATCTCTTCAAGCTCCATGGATATCAACAAGATGGCAACATCTTCTCGCCTAAGTTCCAGTATCGTGGAGTGGATAAATTCTATGGCACCGATATCCAATCCCCTTGTTGGCTGGGAAATCACCATACATAGAGGGTTATAATCAAATTCCCTGGCAACTACCATCTTCTGCTGATTTCCTCCTGAGAGATTTTCTGCAAAAAGTTGAATTTCAGGGGGTCTTACATCAAATTTTTTAACCAATTCTTTACTGATGCTGTTGATCTTTTTATGATTTAAAAATCCCCCATCGGCAAAGGGTTTCATATAATGCCTTCCAAGAGCTATATTGTAGGCAACTGTAAACTCTTTGATCATGGCATATTTAAATCGGTCCGCTGCAATATGACTCATTCCGGCCTCTCTGATATCTCTGGGCGTGGTATTTGAAATATCCACACTGTTAAAAATAACTGTTCCAGCTTCCTTTTTCCTTAAGCCAGTGAGAGCATCTTCCAGTTCGGACTGTCCGTTTCCCGCAACACCGGCAATCCCAAGGATTTCTCCTTTTCTGATGTCAAATGAAACACCCTTAACTGCAGGCAAGGCTCTGTTGTCATTCACTTTCAAGTCTTTAACTTCCAGTACTTTTTCTCCAGCTTCTTTTTTCTCTTTTCCCACACGCAAAAGCACTTCTCTTCCAACCATCATATTGGCCAACTCTCTGGAAGAGGTCTCTTTGGTGGGAATTTGCCCTGTCACTTTACCACCTCGCATAACCGTTACGTTATTAGAAACGGCGATGACTTCGTTGAGTTTATGGGTGATAAATATTATTGTTTTTCCATCGTTTTGCAAATTTCTTAACACTACAAATAATTCTTCTGTTTCCTGAGGTGTTAAAACAGCTGTCGGCTCGTCAAGAATAAGAATGTCCGCACCCCTGTAAAGGGTTTTTAATATTTCCACCCTTTGTTGAGTTCCAACGGGAATATCCTCAATTTTGGAATCTACATCCACCTTTAAGCCATACTCTTCTGATATTTTTTTAACCTCGCGTTTTGCCCTTTTCAGATCAAATACGTTGAATTTTTTTGTTGGTTCATCTCCCAACACAATATTCTCTGCTACACTTAAAGGCCCTACAAGCATAAAATGCTGATGTACCATTCCGATACCAACTGCAATGGCATCTTTTGGATTATCAATTGCGATTTCTTTTCCATTGATCAGTATCTTTCCCGCATCAGCGTTGTACAAACCGTAAAGCTGATTCATTAACGTGGATTTCCCGGCACCGTTCTCACCGACTATTGCGTGTATTTCTCCTCGTTTTACATAAAGGTCTACGTGGTCGTTGGCAAGAACTTTGGGAAATTGCTTTACTATCCCTTTCATAACAACTGCATAGTCTTTGTATTCCTCTTCCTGGGGTATATGAAAAGGCATTATGCACCTCCCTGAAATCAAGCTATTCCTCTTAACTGATGATATTATCAAATATCATCAGTTAGGAAGAAGGCACCTCACATGAGGTGCCAGCTTCTATTTCTTAAAATGCCTTCAATTCTTCTTCTGTTGCAGGTACGTCGATTTCACCGTCTTTTGCCATAGCTTTCAATCCTGCAATTTCAACCAATACCCACTGAGGAATGATGTCCTTAGTGTATTTCATCTCAGACAGTTTTACACCGTCTTCTTGAAGACCAAGTTCTTCATGGCCAGGTACAAAATAACCTTCATAAGCATCAAGAACACCCATGTAAGCGGCTGTTGTGATACCCTTCATAGCTGAAGTAAGAATTTTCCCAGGTGCCAAATGATCTTGATCAACGTCAACACCGATTGCGTAGTATCCTTCGCCTTTTTCCTTTGCTGCTTCAAATGTTCCCAATCCGCAAAGCCCTGCAGCTGCGAAAACAATATCTGCACCTTGTGAATACTGCGCTTCTGTCATTGTTTTACCCTTCTGAGAATCTGTGAAGTTCTGGGTATATCCAATGAGAACCTGTACGTTTTCATCGTGAAGTTTGTTATACATCTTCACACCTGCCTGATAACCAATCTGGAATTTTACAACAGCCGGTACAGGAATACCACCGATGAATCCTACGATACTGCTTTCTGTCATGGCTCCAGCCAGAAATCCTGCCAAGAATGCCGTTTCATGTTCTTTAAAGGTATAAGTCTTAACGTTTGGGATACCTGCTGCAGAAAGGTCAAAGTCAATTCCGATAAAGTATGTATTCGGATACTGTGGTGCAACCTGCTGAAGTGCATCAACCATTAAGAATCCAACCGCTAAAACAACATCTGACATTTCTGCGGCTTTTGAAAGGTTAGGAACATAGTCTGCCTGTTCATTTGACTGAATAACCTGTGCTTCGACTTCGTCAAATTCCTCAGCAACCATCTCTACGCCTCTCCATGTACCATCGTTAAATGATTGGTCTCCCAATCCACCGGTATCTGTAACCATTGTCACTGTAAATGCCATTGCAAAAACCGGAACTAACACAAGAACTAAAAGTACTGTAAGCAATCTTTTCATAAAAAAACCTCCTTAAAAAGTTGTTAGCTATCTTTTCTTTCTGTTTTGAAAAACAGATAAATGGA
>CAYOFT010000098.1:0-6509 GCA_964403295.1 uncultured Thermotogaceae bacterium
TGAAGTTATCAAGGCCTATCTGGGGGAGAGCAAATATGCTTAAACTAAACGATGTTAAATTAAAGTACGGATATGTTGAGGCGCTTAAAGGAATCAACCTTGAAGTCAAAGAAGGGTCTATCACCGCGTTACTCGGTGCAAATGGGGCAGGAAAATCAACAACCCTTCGTGCCATATCCGGGCTTAATCATATTTATTCCGGAGAAATCACCTTTTTAGAACAGGAAATTCAAAATCGTTCAACTGATTATATAGTGAAACAGGGAATCATCCATTGCCCTGAGGGAAGAAAACTTTTCCCCGATCTATCCGTTTATGAAAACCTTTTAACGGGAGCTTATGTCCTAAAGGATAAAGAAAGAGTGAAAGAAAATCTTGAGCGGGTTTATGCACTTTTTCCAATTCTTAACGAAAGAAGAAAACAAATGGCCGGAACACTTTCAGGAGGCGAACAACAAATGCTTGCAGTTGGAAGATCACTGATGGCTGATCCAAAACTGCTAATGCTGGATGAACCCTCTCTCGGTCTTGCTCCGATTATTTTCGAGCAAATCTTTGATACCTTAATCGAATTAAAAAAGGCCGGAACAACCATTTTTTTGGTAGAACAAAATGCGAATGCCGCATTACATATATCAGATTATGCCTATATCATAGAAGTTGGAAAAATACCTCTGGAAGGTCCCGCTTCGGAGTTGTTGAAAAATGATCAAGTCAAACAGAAATATCTGGGGGGTTAGGTGATATCATGCAGCAATTAATATTGGGATTAAGAGATGGAAGTTTATTTGCATTGGTTGCTTTGGGTCTTGTTATCATCCACAGAACAACCGGTGTCTTGAATTTTGCCTACGGGCATATGGGAATGTTTGCCGCTTACATTACATTTTCCTGTTATGCCTTCTTTGGCTTTCCATTGTTATTGGCGATTTTTATGGGGCTTTTATTTGCGGTTATTTTAGGAATGTTGACAGAAAAATTCCTATTACGACCCATCAGAAACCTTTCCCATTCTGCGATGCTCATTATTACATTGGGAATGCTGATGACTTTGGAAGGAACAGCCCTTTGGATCTGGAAACAGGATACTCGGCAACTGCCTAATTTGATTAGCGGCAAGCCTTTAATCGTCAACTTTGGCGAAACATTTCTGGTGATTACACAACAGGATTTGTTGATCTTCATCTTAACGGCCATTATTGTTTTCGGAACCTTTTTCTATCTGAAATATACGAAAGTCGGATTGGCAGTCAGGGCATCCTCACAAAATGAGGAAGCTGCAAAACTCATGGGGATACCCGTTGGTGGTGTATACGGATTCGCATGGGGCTTCGGAACTGCCCTTAGTGCATTGGCAGCCATACTGGCAGCCCCAAAGACTTACGTCCATCCAAACATGATGCTGAACCTTCAAATACAAGGTTTGACTGCCGCCGTTCTAGGCGGGTTTGACAGTTTACCCGGCGCAATTGTTGGTGGTTTGTTACTTGGTGTTATTGAACAATACGTTGGAGAATGGATATCAGCGGAGCTGAAACTTGCAGTGGCATTAATCATCATTATCGTTCTGCTGTTGATTAAACCGTCGGGTATTTTAGGCAGATCTTCCAAGAGGAGGGTATGATTATGAAAAACATGAAAAACTTTATACTCTTTGCAGCCGTTTTAGCCATTTTACCCCTTCTCTTTTTGAATCAGACCTTTTTAATCAGTATTTTTTCTCAAGTATTGATCTTTTCAATCGCCGCTTTGGGTTTAAATATCTTAATCGGTTACGCTGGGCAGATCTCCATTGGCCATGCCGCTTTTATGGCATTAGGAGCCTATCTGTCTGCTATATTGACTAAGAATTTTAATTTCCCGTTCTTAATCACCATCTTTTTGGCAGGAGGATTTTCAGGGCTTTTTGGTTTGATTCTGGGTTTTCCGGCCTTAAGATTAAAGGGATTTTATCTTGCCATTGCCACCATGGCTTTTGGAGTCGCAGTTGAAAAAATAGTGGCAGCCAGTGATTATTTGGGAGGTCATACCGGAATGACCAATGTGCCTAATCCGGATTTGTTTGGTATCAGCGTTTCAACTGATTTGGGTAAGTATTATCTCATTGCTGTGATAACCATTATCTTATTCATCTTTGCTCAAAATATTCTTAAATCCAAAACAGGCCGAGCCTTTAAAGCCATACGAGAAAGTGAATTTGCGGCCAGATCATCAGGAATCAACATTTCTAAGTATAAGTTAATCGCCTTTATCTTAAGTGCAGTTTATGGTGGTATTGCTGGAGCACTCTATGCCCATACCATCAATTACATTGCCCCGACTGATTTTGCCCTTGGGTTGTCCATCAACCTCTTGGCGATGATTGTTGTGGGTGGATTGGCATCCCTTTCGGGGAATATCATCGGTACTATTTTAATGGTCGCCATTCCCTTCTTTTTCAGTAGAAGCAATGTTCCCATGTCCATTATTTTTGGTGTCATGTTAATCATTGTCATTTTGTTTTTTCCAAGAGGGCTTAGTTATGCCTTATATATCTTCCAATGGAAATACCTTTGGAGACCCTATGTTTGGATCAGAAAAAAGATTAGAATGATGCGTTTTAAGGAGGAAAAATCCATGTTTGTTAAACTGGGTGATATAAAAATCCATTATGAAACCGGGGGAAATCCATCAGGAGAACCCCTGTTCATGGTCCATGGTAATTTTGCCTCTTGGCGATGGTACGAACCCACTCTAAAACGGCTTAAAGGAACAAATTTTAGAGGCATCGCCGTTGACCTTCCAGGTTTTGGGGATTCAAGCAATCCTGAAAGGGAAATAAGCATTGAAAATTATGCAAAGGAACTGGAAGGTTTTATTAACACATTTAATCTTGAAAAGATCAATTTGGTAGGCCACTCTCTCGGTGGTGCTGTATGTTTAAGATACGCTCTAAATAACCCGAATAAAATTAACCAATTGTTGTTGATTGATTCATCACCGGCAGAGGGATTGATTACCCCAGAAGAGTACTATCCCGTCCTGGAATCTTATAAACATAATCGAGGACTTCTGAAACTGGCCCTGTCCGGCATGATCCCCTCAAATGATCCGGATAAGATGCTAAACAAATTAACTGATGATGCTTTATTAATGGATCCAAGGGCATTTTCGGATAACGCCAGGGCGTTGGAAAAATTCAATTATCTAGATGAATTACCGAAATTACAGGCTAAGGTCTTATTCCTGGTGGGTGAAAAAGATACTCTTATTACGGAAGCCCTTTTAAAACCAACTGTAGATCGTCTGCCAAATGCTGAGATAAAAGTCCTGGATAATGTTGGGCATGCCGTTAATGTGGAAGATCCCCAACGTTTTATCAACATTCTGAAGGATTTTTTCGGAGGTAATCAGGCATGAACCTTGAACTAACAAATGGAGGAAAATTATATTACGAAACCCATGGACAACAAGGTCCATGGGTTGTTTTTCTCAATGGAATCATGATGAGTACGGCCAGCTGGGCTGGACTTACAGAATATCTCTCAACAGATTATCGCTTACTGCTAATGGATTTTCGTGACCAGGGAAATTCCAGTAAAATAGCTGATCAAGAATATACCTGGAAAATTCACGTCAACGATCTTTTGGAATTGATGGATCATCTGAAAATCGATCAAATCCATATGTTAGGCGTTTCATACGGCGGACAAGTTGCACTTGAATTTACAAGAGAACACCAGGACCGACTGGCTTCACTGCTTTTGGTTAATGTTATTCCCAAAGTAACACGATTCTTGCAAGCCATTAGTGATTCATGGGAGTTAGCAGCCAATTTAAACAGTGGTTCGGATTTTTTCACCATCGCCATTCCACCTATCTATTCAGATGTGTTCTATGAAAAACAATACGACTGGCTTCAAAAAAGGCAAGATATCTTTGAAAAAATGCTGACAAAAGAGTGGTTTGAGGGGTTCACCAGATTGTCAAAAAGTGCTAAGAATTTTGATTGTTCGGATATTATCAGCGAAATTAAAGTTCCCACTTTAGTTCTTAGTGCAGAAAAGGACATTCTCACACCTGCGGAGAAAATGAATGAAATGGCCTCTCAAATAGAAGATTCTGTGTATCTTCAAATTCCTAATGCAGGTCACGCAGCCTTTTTGGAAAAACAAAAGGCTTTCTTAACAGCTATAAAAGGTTTCCTTTCTATAAACAAATAGCCAGCCAAAAAAGAAGCCCGCTTACGCGGGCTTCTTTTTATTTCTCATAATCCGAATATCCTCCGGGATAATGATAAATGAATTCAAAACCTAATTCGTTCATCTTCTCCACAGCCATCAAACTTCTTCCACCGCTTTGACAATAAACTAAATAAACATCCTCAGGATCAAAGGTCTTTATCCTTTCTTCAAAATCATCTGACAGGACATTGATATTTACAGCACCTTCTATATGGCCTGTTTCATATTCTTCAGGCGTTCGAACATCAAGGATGATCAGATCAGACCCTTCCTCCAACAATTCTTGAAGCTGTGATTTGTTCACATCTGTCCAAAATCCTTCAGTTGATATTTCTTCTTCATTATCATTTTCTTGCTTCACTTCTTCATATTCTCCTATGGTTCCTTCGTAAACAAGAACATTCATTAAAGGAGAGTTTGTTCCCTGCATAAAGCTTTCGACCAGCTCATTACTTGCTTGTTCAACAATATAATAATCCAGAGGGTCTAAGCTTTCATGCATGTTTTTAAATTGTTCAAATGTAAAAGTTTTTGCATTAGGAAGAGTTTCCAGAAACAACTTGGCTTGTTCTTTATCTGTTATAAGTTTTACCAACTGCTCTTGTTTATTTTTAAATATTGGACTTAATGTGAGAATTGTCTCTTTGAGGAAATCAGAGTCATAAAATCCTTGTAGTCTATTTATATAGTTACCTTGAAGATCGAAAAACATCATCGTCGGCGTTCTTTTTACAGAAAACTCTCTAAAAAGTATTGAATACGAAATCTCTTCAGCTTTCTCATCGTTTATTGGAAATCTTGCAAAATAAAAAGGAACTGGATTAATATCCACGATAATGAACCTTTCCTTTAAAAATTCTGTTGTTGTTGTCTCTGAAAGCGTTTTTTCCTTTAATTCCACGCAATCGTGACAATTCTTGATACTGAATAAAATAATAAGAGGTTTTCCGGTAACTTGTGATATTTCATATGCTTCGTTCAACTTATTCTCAATGACATATTCTGAATAGGTCAAGCTAAAAGAAAAAACGAAAAGCAATAATCCCATTATTATTAAAAACTGTTTTTTTAAAAAATTCATAAAATACTCCTTTGATCAATAATCATTTTTAGTTTTAATGTACTAATCTCAAATCCATAGTTCCTATAAAAATCAACTACTTGTTCGTTGCCTGCTGCAACCTTTATGAATATTTCATCGACATTCTCTTTCTCCAACCAGTAAATAGAATCTCTCATGAATTGTTTACCTATTCCAGATTTTCTATATTCAGGTTCGACATACAGAGATTCTATTTCACCTTCTTGATCGGTTTTAGCGGATATACAATAACCAATCAATTTCTCTTTATCCTTTGCTGTTAAAATGTACAATTTTTCTTTGTTTAATAGGGCTTCTTTCCTGTTTTCAAAGGAAAAATTTTGAAATCTCTTTTTAAAATGTATAGATTTGGCTTCATGATGTTCGTTCAGAGCTTCCCAAAGGGGTTTAATGCTATCCATTTGTTCTTTTTGTAAAACCTCTATAACGATATCTTTTTTCATCATTACGCCTCGATAGAATTATTAACATCCATTTTTATCTTACCATCTTTCAATTCTATGATTCTGTCTGCCATCTGCGCCACTCTCTGGTCGTGAGTTACTAGGATAAAAGTTGTTTCAAACTCTTTGTTAATCTCTCGGAGTAAATCATATACAGTTTGGGTATTTTCTGAATCCAAATTTCCAGTGGGCTCATCTGCCAAAATAATGGGTGGATTGTTAATTAGAGCACGAGCAATGGCCGTTCGCTGCTGCTGGCCTCCGGAGATATTTGTTGACGGTTTGTCCTTTACCTCTTTTAAACCCATCTTCTCCATCAAATAATTGGCCTTGTCAATGATTTCCTTTGGCGGATTCATGTTATTCATCCAATAGGGCATGAGTACATTTTCATAGGCTGTAAATTCGGGAAGCAGATAATGAAATTGAAAGATGAACCCTATGGTTTTGTTCCTTATGGTAGAAAGTTCTTTTTGATTTTTTTTGGTGATGTCAATGCCATCTATCACAACCTTTCCGGTTGTTGGGTTATCCAATGCACCGATAATGTTCAGCAGGGTACTTTTACCACTACCGGACTGACCGATGATGGCGTTAAATGATCCTCTCTCAAACGCCAAATCTAAATCAAACAAAGCTTGCGTTTTTACAACTGTTCCGTATATTTTATTAACCTTTTCAAGTTCAAGTACTGCGTTATCCATTCCTAATCACCTCAATTGGACTAAGTTTTGCAGATCG
>CAYOFT010000099.1:0-6481 GCA_964403295.1 uncultured Thermotogaceae bacterium
CTGAAAAATGTTGTTGTAGCCTTTTCTGTTAACGGAGATAAGGAAGAAACGGATTATATGCGTGGAGAAGGTGTCTACGAAAAAGTCTTGGCTTCCATGGAACGAATGAAAGAAAGGAATTTGCTCTTTGGGATGTCTTTGGTTCTGACAAGACACAATTACGGTCTCATGACGGATCCCGATTTTTACATGTCCTGGCGTGACAAAGGCGTTGTTTACGCTTGGAACTTCCTTTACATGCCTGTAGGTCGTGATCCCGAAGAAGCCGCAAAATTCATGCCCTCTCCAGAGCAACGTTACAAGTACGGTGATTTCATTCAAAAATTCAGAAACGAAAAACCCATTTACATCATGGATTTCTGGGCAGATGCCCCATTTGTTCATGGATGTATTGCCGGAGGGAGACGTTACCTTCACATCAATCACAGAGGTGATGTGGAACCGTGTATCTTTGCTCATTTTGCCACGGACAACATCCGGGAGAAATCACTGCTTGAATGTTTGAAATCCCCATTCTTCACGGATATCAGAGCTCATCAGCCCCACACCGATAATCTGCTCAGACCCTGTATGATTATTGACAACCCGCAAGTTTTGAGGAATGTCGTGAAGAGAAACGGTGCGAAACCCACTCATGAAGGAGCCGAAGTGATTGTCAACGAAATGGCGCCAACATTGGATGCTTACGCTGAAGAAGCTGCAAGGACACTGGATCCAATCTGGGAAGCCGAATGGCAGAAGAGGATTGTTGATATGGAAACAAGAGGTAGCTCATACGGAGAAGGCATCGACAGACTTCAGGGAAGAATCGATAAAGAAGGCCTAAAGGAAAAGATGGACAAACTGGAGAAAAACGATCCGGAATATGCCAAATTGATCATGGAAAAAGAAGCATTGGCGCAAGCGGATTATGATGAATCCCCGATTCATAAGAAGATAATCAGAGAGAAAAAGAAGGTTACTGAATAAAAAATGAATTTCCGGGGGACAGGTACGTAGATACATGGACTTTAAGAAACTAATTCCAAATCGACACTCCTGTCCCCACTGGTTTTTGCTTTCAACTTATCTTATAAAAAAGACGGACTTAAAAAAACAGTCCGTCTTTTTTATTGCTTTTTAAACCCTAGACCCTATACCCCAAACCCTTGCTTCTTAAACTTCTTTTTCCGTCGAACTGTTTTTCTCGTATTCTTTATAAATGTTTTGGATTTCGTTAACCAGCGTGTTGGCCTTCAGAGAATAATCGTAATTCCTTTCGGAGATCTGTTTATTCTTATGCTGGAAGTCCACAGACTGTTCGCTATTTTTGGTGATTTGTTGAATACTTTCAATAATACTACTGTTGGAATCCAACAAACTGTCCAGGTTTTCATGCATTTGGGTGATGTAATTGACCAGTTTTTGAGTCTTGGAGTTGATGCTTTCAAAGAGCTGGTTGGTTTTATGAATCAGTTCGTTTTGTGTCTGGTTTAGTTCTCTGAACCCTTCTGAAGAATTAACCGCATTGGTGGAAGATACCTTCAACTGACTGATGATCTGTTCGATGTTTTCTGCACTCGTTTTACTTTCTGTTGCCAGTTTTCTGATCTCATTGGCCACGACACCAAAACCTTTTCCCGCTTCCCCTGCACGGGCACTTTCGATGGAGGCGTTTAGTGAAAGCAAGTTGGTTTTGTCTGCAATATTAGTGATGATTTCTGTGATATGATAAATATCTTCTGCCTTTTTATCCAACTGTTCGATATTTTGAAAAACGGTATGAGAGTTTTTATTCAGCTCCAAAGAACTCAATTTTAACTGATCCACATAACTGTTTCCGGTTACAATATCTTTTGAAGTAATTTCAGCCATCTTTTCTATCTTATTGGAGATCTCCTGAGCACCTTCCAGCTGCTCCTGTATATTTTGTGTCATGACTGTTTGATTGTGAATGCTGGCATCGGTTTCCTCTGTCAGTTCTTCGAATTCTTTTAACTCTTCAGATAACTCTTTTGATGTGTCACCGATATTGGCAATGATCGTGGTGATTTCGTTTGTGTTGTTTTTGAGTACATTGAGGACATTCCTCAGATTTTCAGAAACAGCTTTTTGAGCATTCTGCTCCTTTTGCAGTGATTCGAGTTTTGCGTTACTGAATTGATTGGATAATTTTGTTGTTAAAATCAAAGATATGGAGAATAAGATAACTGAAGCCATTTGAATGGTGTAGTCCGTTGTTAAATCAGGGGAACTCAATTGATGAATAGAAATGTTGTAAATGATTCTGGAAATGTTTAAGGCAACGATGGCGATACAACTGGTGACGATTAGTTTTAGATTGAAATACAACAAATAGACTGAAATGATGGGGAACATATACACATAAATCAACGTGCGGGTGGAGAAGAACATGGCGATGGTGTAAAGAATAAAATAGCCTATTAAGGTAATGTATTTGATGTATTCACAATTTCCCTTCCTCTTGTATACAATAACAGCCCAGATCATTGGAATCAAAACGACAACGATAATCATCACAACGAAAGAAAGGGTCTTTCCCCCTTTAAGATACTCAACGACATAACCTAATACTAAAAATAAATCAATCAAAGCGTTTATCAATATCGCGGTGAAATTCGTTCTTTTTAAATTATCCATTATCAATCCTTTTTGAGTAAGTTTATTCAATTTTATCATAGAAACTTAAAATCATGGTTACTTCAAAACGGTTTTGATATTACAAAAAATTAAAAGGTGTTTTTTTGAATAAGCATCAGACTTGACAAATCCTTTAAAATAACTTATAATTACTTATAATGAAATTATAAAGGAATTATAAGTAATAAATAGGAGTGAAAAGGATGAATAAAGAATATTATACCGTTAAACAAATCGCTCAGTTACTGGAACTTCATGAGAAAACTGTACAGCGTTATATCAGAGAAGGGAAAATCAAAGCCCAAAAAGTGGGGAAATCATGGCGTATTTCAAAAGAAAATTTGGATGATTTTACTGGAACGGCTGAAGATGAGGGGGATGAATCACGCAAAAAAATGAAATATACCAGAGTCGGTCAAAAAGTAATGGTTTCAGCCGTTGTTGATATTGATGCATGTGAAAGAGAGGAAGCTATACGTATCAGCAATACCTTGACCGCGGTCCTTAATTCCAGAAACTTTGATTTTGGCAACTCGAGCATGCATACCCAGTATATTGAGCAAGAAAAAAAATTAAGGCTGATGTTGTGGGGACATCTTGAATTTATGGAGAATATCATCGGTTCAATCTCAGCGTTAGTTGATTGAAAAGGAGAGAATGATGGGAAGAAAGGGTGTTTTTAAAAGTGAAAGTGGAAAAAGTGAAGTGTTGGCGCATTATTCCAAATTGATCAAAGGAATTCAGGTTTCTTATCAGGAGCGTTATGTGGATACCTCCTACGGCAAAACCTTCATGATCGAAACGGGTCAACCATCAAAACCAAAGATCTTTTTGTTTCACGGGTCCTGTTCCAACAGTGCCATGTGGTTTTCAGATTTAAAGTTTTTGTCAGAAGCATTTCATTGTTTTGCAGTTGATATTTTGGGAGAAGCCGGAAAAAGTGATGAAAATCGCCTGAACCTTCAGTCTGATGATCATGCGAAATGGATTGATGAACTGTTGAATGGTTTAAAGGTTGAAGGCGGACATTTCATCGGGAACTCATTTGGCGGCTGGATGGCGTTAAAATATGCCACAACTTTTCCCAAGCGGGTTAAAAGTCTTTCGTTAATTGCCACATCAGGTATTACAAATACGAAATTTTCATTTCTCATGAAATCAATAGTCTATTCCTTCATGGGAGAAAAGGGAGTTCAAAAGCTAAATGCCTATATATTTGGCAGTGATGAAATCCCACAGATAGCCGTTGAGACAATCAATCTGATTTTTCGAAATTTTAATCCGATGATGGGAGCTTTACCGATTTACAAAGATGAAGCATTAAGAAATTTGTCCATGCCTGTTTTATATATTGCAGGGGAAAATGATGTGACCGTGGATGTGGAAAAGACCGCAGACAGGTTGAAAAAGACACTTAAAAATCCGGAGATACGAATTATCAGGAACAATGGACATGTGTTGTACAATTTGACACAAGAAATCGTACCCTTTATCAAATCACATACTGGAGAAGATACATGAACATCATCAAACAAAACGACAATAACATACTCTTAATTGATAAACATCAGAAGATTAGTTCTGCACAAGACTTATTGGACCACATTGCCGATGCCGTGTATTACAATAAATGTACCGGTGTTGTTGTTCATCAGAATAGTCTAAGTCAGGCTTTTTTTGACCTGAAAAGCGGAATAGCAGGAGAAATCCTTCAAAAATGTTCAACCTACGGTATTAAAATAGCGATAATTGGTGATTTTGAAAATTTCGCCAGTAAGAGTTTAAAAGCTTTCATTGCAGAAAGTAATAACGGAAATGGGGTCTTTTTTAAAAATAATCTGGAACAAGGGATTCATGCGATCAGTAACCCAGTACATCCTTGAAGTGCTTGATATCTAAATCCGGTTCACTAATGGAAATGACATCCAGTCGTATATAATCCCAATCTTGTTCATGATGATGAAGATAATGACGCATGGTTCTTTCCAGCCGAAGCAATTTTTGTTGATTGACTCTATGGAAAGGTTCAGGTGAATTTTTGCCGCCTTTTACTTCAACAAAAATCAGTTCATTATGCAAGGAACAGATTATATCAATTTCTCCCAATCTGGTTCGGTAGTTTTTTTCGATAATACTAAATTTCTTTTTTTTCAGGTATTGACACGCGATGTCTTCATATCTTCTGCCTTTTTTTAATGTGTTGTCTTTTTTATCTGTTTGAAACAACCACATAGTCTTCAATCCTTTCGGGAACATTGTCAAAAAAACCGAAAAGCGTTTTTTCAGGTACATCCTCGCGGAGTTTCTCAGGATCCATAACCAATAAGGTATGAGAAACAGACGGGTGTTTTTCAGAGACGATAAGGTGTTCAACAAACTCGAGCGCCTGGATTATCTCCAGGCGCAACTTTTCTCTTTCATTAATATCAAGTTCAATTTTGGCAAGTTGTTCCAAACGATTAACCAGTACTTGATCAACTTTGATCATTTTTATCTTCAAAATCTCCAAAGAGTCTTGATAATTCGCCAAGGGCTTCTTTTTTTACAACGGATTCCCTGTTTTCCATATTTACTTGTCTGTACAATTCTTCCCGATAAATAGGGAAATCCTTAGGCGCATCGATTCCCAGTTTAACTGCCTTTCCATCAATTCCGATCACTTTAAGTGTTATTCTGCCCTCAGGAGTTTCTATGTAGATTTCCTCTTCACTCTTCCGATTGAGTATCAACATCTAATCATCCCCGTTTTTTTCCTGTGCAAGCTTTTTTGATCTTTCCAATTCTTCTTTTAGGTAGTGGCGCAACTTGTATTCGCTCTTTTCAGGGATGAATTGTAGAGCCATGTTGTTATCCAAATTGATGATAATGGGGGCAGCCAAATTCACGGTCATGTCATCGGGTTTTGAACCGGGAATTCTAACCACCGCCAGGATGAATGCTTTTTCCTGGTTTGTTATTTTTAAATAATCAACGATGTTTTTTGGGATATCCAGATGATAATCGTAACGGATTAACCACGGATCGATAACTGGTAAGGATACTTCCTTATCCTCAAGAGAAACAAGCCATTGTATGGGTTTTGTATCTTCCAGAGCAATGACGGCAAATCTTTTCAGAAACTCAAAACCGGGGATTCCCTGTTTGAAGATAACGATATCCTTTTCTTCTATTTCTATTTCTCCGACGTTTGTTTGTATGGTCATCTTAAAAAACTCGATTATTTTCCGACTTTTTCGGGATTTACCAATAAATCCACGGTTTGCACAACCAGCCAAACGGCTGCATCACCATATTGTTGGATTCTGAAATACTGTTCTTCTGTCAAGCCGGGTTCTTTGGTTGCAATAACAAGAAGTCCAAGGGTTGTTTCACCGTTTTTCAAAGGATAAGCAAAATAACCGCGGACACCTGCTTTGAGTTGATAATCTCTAGCGGCTTCCTGGTCATAAGCTGATTCGGTTACTCTTATTGCGTTGGTTGTAAAATAACCCTTTCCCTCGTTGAATGCTTTTGCCAGAAGGCTTTCGTTTTTTGCCAAGTCAAAATTTCGTTGGACAAAATTCTCTGGTGTTCCAAATTCATCAGGCGCTGTAAAACGATTTTCTATGTATATAAAGGGTATCAAATCCCTACCGTTCGGAAATCGTCGGGTGTATATCCCAACGAAATTATAATTTTCCCTGTGTAACAAAGAAACAACCAAGTCTCTCAGTTGATCCCAGCGTTCTACATTATACATACCCTTGTCACTTAAAGGTGTTTTCCAAATATAATCATTTATATCCTGATATTCTGTAACTTCATTTTGAATGGTTTCCAACAACAACATCATTTCCAAAGC
>CAYOFT010000100.1:0-6449 GCA_964403295.1 uncultured Thermotogaceae bacterium
CAAAGACTGAATTTTTAGCAACCATGAGTCACGAACTGAGAACACCGCTTAACGGTGTGATCGGTTTTAGTGAAATCCTGAAGGGAACGGGATTGGACGACAATCAGACGGAGTTCATTGATATCGTTCTACAATCGGCCAGGAACCTACTGGATATCATATCCGACATACTTGATTTTTCAATGATCGAATCAAACCGACTTAGTTTAAACCCGGAAATGACAGATATAAGAAAACTAATAAAAACCACGCTTAAAGTGGTTCAGTGCAAGGCCTCTCAAAAAGGACTGGAACTGTTGAGCAGTATTGACGGAGCATTACCGGAAAAGTTATCCATCGATCCCTTGAGATTTAAACAAGTGCTGCTTAACCTCTTGACCAACGCCATCAAATTTACAAAAGAAGGCCATGTAAAAGTCACAGTCAAACAAAAAACCATTGATAATGAACAAAAGAAGAGTCAAATACATTTTTCAGTGAGTGATACTGGAATCGGAATAAATGAAGCACAAAAATCAAAAATATTTGAGGCGTTCAGTCAGGCGGATATGTCCGTTACCAGAAATTACGGAGGCACCGGGTTGGGCCTTGCCATATCAAAACAGTTACTCAACAAAATGGACAGTGAAATCCAATTGAAAAGCGTTCCGGGTAAGGGCAGTGATTTCTTTTTTGAACTGCTTCTTGATTATAGTGATCAAGAGTTGCCAGTGGAAAACCAGCAAAACATTTCTCATTCTTCCGAAAAAAATTCTCCAAATGCCATTTTTAAAGGGAAAAAGATCTTACTGGCTGAAGATGATCCCATCAACATGAAGCTAGCCAGAACAGCCCTTTTAAGATTTTCGAAGGATTTCATACTCATTGAAGCCAACAATGGAGAAGAAGCTTATCAACTCTATTTGAAGCACCGACCGGACCTTGTTTTGATGGACATTGTCATGCCTGAAGTTGATGGCTATAAGGCCACAAAAATGATACGTCAGCACGACAGAAACATCCCCATCGTTGCCATGACGGCAAAAGCGTTAAAAGAAGACAAGGAAGCATGTCTTTCTGCCGGTATGAGTGATTACATAACAAAACCTATTTCGCTGGTGCAATTGAAAGAAACCCTTGAAAAGAATTTTAGGAACAAATAGGGGCTGCAAAAAACAGTATGCGTTTTTTATAGTGGCAAAATACTTTGGCTTTTGTTTTTCATATACTTATCTATTCCTGCTCTATTTCTTAAAATGTCAAATATTCAAATATCATTAATCTCCGTTTTCTGCCAGGTCATTGTCATAGGGTAAAACAAGCTCAAAGAAGAAATTACTGCCTTTTCCCGATTTGCTAGTCAGTTGCAGATCACTACCCATTTTGTCCAATAATTGTTTAGAGATGGCAAGACCCAAGCCTGTTCCGCCATACTTTCGAGTAAAGGACATATCCACCTGGTTGAAAGCCTCAAATATCCTTTTCTGGTCGGCTTCTTTGATACCGATCCCTGTATCTTTGACAGAAAGAAGCAAAGAGACCTTTTTGTTTTCTTTGTCAATCCACTTCTTTTTTATTCCCATTGTGATGTCACCATGATTTGTAAATTTGACGGCGTTGGTCAAAAGGTTCAGTAAAACCTGGTTAAATCTCAAAGGATCGATTTCAACCTCTTTCGGAAATGAGTTTTCAATCTCTTTTATGAGTTTCAATCCTTTTTCATCGGCTTGTTTTTTAACGACTTCCAGTGTAGATTCAACGAGTTTTAGAATATCCCTTTTTTCCGGTTTAATTTCCAGTTTATTGGAATCAATCATTGAAAAATCCAAAATATCTGAAATAATATCTAACAGGCCATAAGCGGATTGTATGACAAAATCCAAATATTCCCGTTGCTCTGTATCCAAGGCGGTTTTTCGAAGGATTTCACTGAACCCGATAACCCCGTTAAGGGGTGTTCTCAGTTCGTGACTCATGGTTGCAAGAAATTCTGTCTTAGCCTTGTCGGCTTTTTGGGCTTCCTCCATACTGTCTCTGAGCTCCTCGTTCATTGATTCAATCTCTTCGTTTATTTCCTGTAATCTGAAATTGGATTCGTGTTCCCTGGTAATATCCTCAAAAGAGGCATACACCTGATACGGTTCCGATTCTTCTTCATGAAATTGAGGGATGGCATTAACCTTAATCCAGTGATATTTTTCTTCATAATGATTATAGACACCCATAATCTTGCCGTAAACCGGTTGCCCGGTTTTTAGTGAAACCATTACAGGATGTTTTTCACCGGGAAAGGGTTTACCATCCTCATCTACAGCGTTCCATTTTGGATCTGCCGAAGTCCTGCCGTGCATCTCGTCAAGAGAGCTGGCAAGAATCCATTCCGCTGCCGGATTGGCTGTGATGATTTTTCCTGTTTTATCGTGATAAACAACGCCTTCAGCCATGGTTTCAAACAAAGTCCTGAATCTGTGTTCGTTCTCACTTAATTGTGTTTCAGCGATTACGCGTTCCACTGTTCTGGACAAAGCTTTTGCCAATTCATTGATGAAACGGCTTTTATCTTCATAATCCGAAAGCTCTTTTTCCAAAAAGATTTCAAGCAGGCCAGCTTTTTCCATATGAAAAGTGATATCCCCGAAAAGTTTTATTGGAGCTTCTTTGAAGCCGATACTTTTGTAGTGTTGCCCGTCGAAACAAATTCTGGAATGTGTAAACTCTGGATTTGGGAAGGAATGCGGGATGATATTTGCGATGTTTTGCAGCATTTCCCCAAGAGAAAGCGTGTTATTTTTTACGATCTCCGTTATTTTGAATATACAGGAAAATTCTCGATTACGTTCTTGTAGTTTCGCCTGCTCGTATTCAAGCGCTGATCGAGTCCTTTGAAGAATGTTTTCGTTTTGTTTGAGTGCATCAATGTCTACATGGACACCCATGACGTGTTGAACGTTTCCTTGTTGATCGATTTCATATGTTTTCGCACGGCTGGAAACCCATTTATAATTACCGTTTTTGCACTTGAGTCTAAACTCAGCAGAGTAGCGTTCTTTGTTTTTGACAGCATTTTTTATGATGGGCATCACTCTGGATTTGTCTTCGGGATGCATCAGGTCCATCCAGGTTTCAAATGGGATACAAACTTCTTTGGGTTGATACCCCAACATGATGTAAATTTGCGGTGAGAAAGATACTTCCATGGTCTGAAGGTTTATATCCCAGAATCCGATACCTTCCAAGTCATACATGTTATCCAAAATCATTTTCTTGAACTTGGCATTCATGTGTATTTGACTGTATAAGTTTTCCTCTGCCATTTTTTTCACTTCCGTTTTTTTCTTCCATTTACTGAATACAACAGTCATGAACCTCACTCTGAACGCTTTGCAGATCTTTATAAAGCGCTCTTGACTTCTCTTTCGCAAAACAAACATACTGCTCTCAACGATTCTTGTTAAATGTCTCTTAATGATCAAAGACAAAAGAAGTTACCAGGAGTAAAGATTAGTTTAAATATTTTATCATGAAACAGAAAAGATTGAATTTCAAACATGTAACAATATAAGAAGGTGTGGAACTGCTAAACTTGTAAAAAGTTTATTATAGGGCTATTGAATAATTCAGGGGTAGCATTAATAACTGTAATCAGGGACGGAAATCATGATTTGTGTAAGTGTTTTTTCAGTATCCCTTGTAACCGTTCAAGAGAAACTGGTTTGGTGATGTAATCATTCATGCCTGCTGCCAGACAAGTTTCTTGATCTTCCTCAAATGCCTTTGCTGTCAAAGCAATAATGGGAACCATTTCATCTTTATGGCGTATCATAGCGGTTGCCTGAAAGCCGTCTACTTCGGGCATAACAATATCCATTAAAATGAGATCCGGTTGGTGTTCCCGATAGAGATGATACGCCTCTTTTCCATTTTTTGCTTTGATGATCTGGATGTTCTTGGAAAATTTTGAAACGGCTGTTTGCACATATTTCATATTGACCGGATTATCCTCTGCAATGAGGATCTTTCGGTTTTTAAAAGATAAATCCTCAAGCTTGTTTTTTTCATCCATTGGGTTAAAAGCTTTTGGGTTTTCTTTCTCATAAACTAAAGACAACTCGAAGTAAAATTCGCTTCCCTTACCGTAGATGCTTTCAATTTGCAACTTACTACCCATCTTTTCCAATAACTCTTTCGTTATGGTAAGTCCCAATCCGGTACCGCTGATTCTTTTAGAGGTTGTCATATCGGCTTGGTGGAAAGCATCGAAGATTTTTGCCTGTTCATTTTCTTTTATACCAATCCCGGTATCTGTAACTCTGAATAAAAGCCGAGCGTGATTCCTTTTCCTTTCCAGTTGGCTCACCGTTAGTTGAACACGACCCGTATCCGTATATTTTACAGCGTTGGTTAACAGATTCACCAGAATTTGTTTTAGCCTTGGACCATCGACTTCTACAGTTTCAGGAACATTGGAGTGGATTGAATGGCTTAAAATCAACTGTTTTGTTTCAGCCTTATAACGGATGATGGAGATTATTTCATCGAGCAGTTTTTTTAAATCTGTTTTTTCAGGGAATAAGTCGAATTTCCCGGCTTCTATTCGTGAAAAATCAAGTATATCGCTAATGACATCTGTCAAATGTTTGGCGCATGAAAGAACAATATCCACAAAATCCTTTTGTTCTTCGTCCAAGGGAGTGGATTTCATGATATCGCTGAAACCAATAATGCCATTCAAAGGGGTCCTCAGTTCATGACTCATATTGGCGAGAAACTGTGATTTTGCCTGATTTGCTGATTTTGCTAAGGATTCTGAGTGCCTTAACTTTTTCTCCGTAATCTTTTGGCTGACGATCAAGCCAATCAATTCCGCAGTCGTTCTTATCTTTTTCTTAGCGAGTTCAATGATATAGGGTGGCCGTTTTCTGTAAGCTTCTTTTTTTTCAATGAGAACCTCCAGAGGGATAGCGTATTTTTTGGAGAGACTTTGAAGCGTCGACATGTTCTCCGTTGGATTGGAGTATCCTACACTGAGAGCTCCCACAATATTTTCACCAGCGAAAATTGGAACAGCATAAAGTTTTAAACCACCGGCACAGGGAGAATCCACAGTCTTACCGGTTTCGATTGCTTTCTTGGCATGACCCCAACAACTCTCATGACAAATCCACTTACCGCATTTTAATGCCTTTTGATTTGACAGATCACCACACAGTTTTCTGGATTGTTTACTGAGAGTTTGACACCATTCGGAAGAGAAAAAACCCACTGCATAATCCCCGTTTTTTTCATAAATAGCAATCGACGTTTCCAATAAATCCACGGTCTCTCCGGCTATTTTCTCAAGTGTTTCTTTGCCGACAGAATCCAGGATCGTTCTGTTGGAATTCAATTTTGACAAATCACCATAAAACGGATTCCCTGAAGCTTGATATAAATCTTCGGTATTTCTTGTCAACAACCACTTGATTTGTTCAATTTCTTCCTGTAACTTTTTTTCTTGAGTTATATCCCTAAAAATACAGTATGTTTGTTTGAAAGATCCGTTATCATCATAGGCAATTTTCCCGTCAAAAGAAACAAATATCGGTGTGCAATCCTTTTTTTTCATCTTGAATTGTACATTATAAACATACCCCATTTTCTTAAAAATGGCAAAGTTTTTATAAAATGCATTTCGTTGTTTTTCATCATACAGGAAATCCCCAAACCACTGACCGATAACTTCTTCTCTTTCAAAGCCCAGAATCTTCAGCCAGAGTTCGTTCACATCCAGGAAATGACCGTCTTTATCCAACGATTGAAAGGGTAAAGGGGCCTTTCTGAAAAAAGCTTCATATTTTTCTTTTTCTTCCAGTAACTCTAAAAACTTTTTTTGAGTAATCATTGAAGGTCATCTCCTGATAAATACCTTTTAATATACCACAATTCAGATTGTAAAAAAAGTTAAAAACTATTCTGGGTAAGAAAATTATAACCCTTATTAATAGGGACTGAAAAGACAAGTCAACAATATTAATAAAGCTTGGAGATTACTTATATAAGTAATTTTTTTAAGTAAAACAATGACAGAAAAGAGACGGTGCTTAATATTCGCTCATAGGAAACTACTTCTAACTGTGCCTATGGATGTTTGAACAATAAATGTTTTTTCAACACTTCATTTAATCTTTCAAGAGAAACCGGTTTGGTGATGTATTCGTTCATGCCCGCGGCCAGGGCGTTTTCTTTGTCTTCTTCCAGAGCTTTTGCTGTCATGGCAATGATGGGGATATCTTCATTATGGGAACGTATCATGGCAGTCGCCTGATACCCGTCTAAATGGGGCATGCGGATGTCCATGAGAATAAGGTCGGGGTTTTGCTTTAAGAAAAGCCTGTACGCTTCTTTCCCGTCTTTTGCCTTGATCACTTGAATATCCTTGGACAACATGTCAATGGCCGTTTGGACATACTGCATGTTGATGGGATTATCCT
>CAYOFT010000101.1:0-6426 GCA_964403295.1 uncultured Thermotogaceae bacterium
TTTATCAATCCAACAATACCCTTTGCGAGAATAATGAATCGAATATGTTTGTAACGGTTTTTATGGGAATCATAGACCTCCAAACCGGGGAATTCACTTACGCCAGTGCCGGACATAACCCCCCTTTGATTAAACGGCAATCACAAAATTTTCAATGGCTGGAAGTTAAAAGCGATTGTCCCTTGGCGGCAATTGAAAAGGTTGATTTTTCCGTTTACAAGACACAAATTAATCCCGGTGATCTTCTCTTTTTATACACCGATGGGGTAACGGAGGCTGTAAACAGAAAAGAGGAGTTGTTTTCTCCGGAAAGACTCATCGATTATTTGAACACATTACCGGAGCAAACAAAACCGGAGAGTATAATGGATTTGGTTAGGCATGAAGTGGAGAAATTTGCTAAAGGAGCTCAGCAGGCCGATGACATCACCATGCTGTTATTTCATATGAAACAGGTAGAAGATCAATAGAAAGATAAATGTGGAGGTTATCTATGAAAAAAGATGTATTAAATTTAGATGGCAGTTTAGCAACGGAAGAAAAGGCTCTTGACGGAGTAGAGCAAGGGGCACTTTCTTTTGGCTTTGATGAAAAGGACGCAGCCTTTGCCAGATTGTTGGCAGAAGAGGCAATAGCGGCCTTTTCAGCTCTCATAGGTGTTAAAAGCGGGCAAATGTGGGTAGAAGAGAAGGAAAAGGATTTTGAAATTCATTTGGAAGGGAATGCTGATCTTGGCGCTGAGGAAAGAAACAAACTGATCGAGCTGTCCAAGAACAAGAAGAACACAGCCCGTAAGGGGATTTTGGGGAAAATTTCCAGCTTTATCGATTATATTGCATCAGACAGTGTTGTTGGAGAAAATCCCTTTATCTTCTATGAGATGTCAAACGACATGGTTATTTATTCTTCCGTCATTACACCATCCGGAAAAGCTGCTTGGTCTATGAAGGATGAAGATCAAGAAAAAATCGAAGAAAAAGACGAGGTCCTGACGGATATCGAGAAGTCCATTATTGAGAAATTTGCAGATGATATTATCGTATCCATAGCTTTGAAAAAGATAGAGCTCATCATCAAAAAGACTAAAAAATAAAAGGGGTATACAAATGGAAATCAAAAAAACTACAGAAGGAAATTCAGTGCTTTTAGAATTAAAGGGAAGATTGGACACCATCACTTCCAGTCAATTGGAAGAGGAACTTGAGGATGTATTCAACGAGGAAGATGTTAATCTTACGTTTGATTTTTCAGCTTTGGATTATATCAGTAGTTCTGGATTAAGGGTGTTGTTAAGTGCCCAAAAAAAGGTCAATGCCATGGGAACCAGTATGAAAATTGTTGGGGCGAATGAAGTGGTTAAGGAAATTTTCGATGCAACCGGCTTTACAAAAATAATGGATCTGTCATAACAAAGGAAAAACGGGAGGTCGATCATTTTGAAGCAGATCAAAGCAAAAGCGGAAATGAGCAATTTCCAGTCATTTATAGGATTTGTGGAAGATGCTCTGGAAAGTATCGACCTCCCACAGAAATATATTTTTTCTTTAATGACAGTGACTGAAGAGATCATTGTCAACATTATCCATTACGCATATAAAAATGAATCCGGCGATCTGGAAATCGATTTTGAAAGCGATGGAAAGATCGTCCGATTTACCTTCAAAGACAAAGGAATACCCTTTAATCCCCTTGAAAAATCCGATGTAGATACTAATCTCCAAGCCCATGAAAGAGAAATTGGCGGGCTTGGTATTCATATGATTAAAAGCATGACAGATAATATTTATTATGAATATGAAAAAGAGCAAAATGTTTTTATTATTGAAAAAACCTTTCCCGACAACTAAAAACAAAGTGTTATGAAATCCTTCTATCTTAAACTTTAAGTTCTTTATCGAAATTAAAGGGATTTCTGCCTTTTAGCTTTATTTTTAGATTAAAAATTAAATGATTCATGTCGAATTTGTAGACCAGCTAATATCTGGTATAATTATTAAGAACTATTTACTTCATCACACTATAAAAAAAGTTGTTTGTAAATCAAATGATTTGAAGTGAAAAAACTTGGAGGTGACATCATGAAAAAGAACTTTTTGTTCGTTGTAATTTTTGTGTTGTTGGCATTGATGGTATTTTCAGCGTCTGCTGATCTCATTAATGCTGCAAAAGCAGAAGGGAAAGTAGTTGTTTATTCCATCACCAGCAGGATTAAAAACGCCGCGGAGGCTTTTCAGGCCAAATACGGTATTGAGGTGGAAGCTTTTAACTTGAAAGGCTATGAATTAATTGAGAAAGTATCCAAGGAAGTTGGTGGCGGTATCGTGGGTGCTGACTTTGTCATCGCACAAGATGGCGGCAGGATTTTTGGTGAGCTGGTGGAACCGGGTTATCTTGAAAATTACGTTCCTGAAGATTTCAAAGATATCATTCCGTCCGATTATCAGAATCCGCTGAGACTCTCAATGATCACAAAAGTCTTTATTTACAACTCTGAAACCTTCACATTTCCACCTACTGTAAATGTTTGGGCATTAACTGATCCTGAGTTCAGAGGACAGTTTTTCTTCAAAGACCCTTTTCAGGAAGGAGTTAAC
Organism: uncultured Thermotogaceae bacterium; assembly: GCA_964403295.1. GTDB lineage: Bacteria > Thermotogota > Thermotogae > MWEM01 > MWEM01 > JASUTC01. The sequence goes on from CAYOFT010000101.1 coordinate 2,595, forward strand.
ATGAATTTCCTGACCATGATCACAAAACCAGAAATTGCTGAAGAACTCGCAGGTGCTTATGAAAGATATTACGGAAAACCGATCGAATTGACAGAGGAAAACGCGGGATATGAATGGATTAAGAGTGTTCTTGAAAATGGACTAGTGCTGATGAAAAGCGACACCACCATGGCAGAATCAATAGGGATCAGAGGTCAAGGCATTGACAAAGTAGGTCTGTGCACTTACTCAAAAGTTCGATACAGAGACACTAAGAATCTTGCATTACTCCCGATCATGGGCATGGATCCTTTTGCCGGTTTTTATTACCCCAGTTATCTCATGTTGACGGAAAATGCTGCTAATCCCAATGCGGCAAAATTGTTCATCGAATACTTACTCACTGAAGAGGGGTTTGAACCTTGGTCCGGATCGGAAGGAACTTATTCATCAAATCCCAACATTTTGCCTTATCCTGGTGACAACAGCTTTGAAATATGGTCTAAACTGTTAATTGGTGAAGATCCGGAATACCTGTTCAATCACAGGATAGATGTAGAAGAATTCTGGAACGCCTTTGCATATTAATCAAAAACATAAAAAACCGCCAAGATCAAATTGGCGGTTTTTCTCTTAATTAAGGTGATTTTCTATGAATAAAATGCTCAACAAATCGCGTATCTTTTTTCAAAAACCTGAAAATGTCATTTTGGTCGTCCTACTGTTCATTCTCGTGTATCTAACTATTGTTCCGCTCTTTTCCATTGCCGCCGATACCTTCACGGTTCACTCATCTGAGGCACGTCGAATCAGAGGTTCTGAGGCAGGAGATCTGACTTTGTATCATTGGAATTATGTTTTCCTGAGCAGAGCCAGCGAAAATCTTTTCTATAAACCTTTGTTCAACACCATCCTTGTTTCTCTTTCAACTTGCGCCTTTGCTTTGATTGTGGGAGGGCTTTTTGCCTGGTTAATCACACGCACGAATTTAAGGTTTAAAAAGGCAATTTCTACTTTAATGCTGTTTCCCTACATCATGCCCTCTTGGACTTTGGCCATGGCCTGGCTGAATTTCTTCAAAAACAGTAATATTGGTGGAGCCCCTGGATTGTTTACAGCAATAACAGGCATTCCCACACCAAACTGGTTTGCTTTCGGTTTTTTTCCTATTGTCATTGTACTTGGCCTTCATTATGCACCGTTTGCCTATATACTCATAGGCGGTATTCTCAGGAACATGGATGCCAATCTGGAGGAAGCCGCCGTTATACTCAAAACTTCCAGATTTAAAATCATAAGAAAAATCACCATTCCCATTGTCATGCCGGCTGTTTTATCCACGTTTCTTCTTGTTTTTTCGAGTTCCATGAGTGCCTTTGCCGTACCAGCATTTCTGGGTGCCCCCGTCCGATTTCAGGTGTTAACGACACAGATGTTCAGAACATTAAACGGTGTCAATCCCGGAGTTGGTTATATTATTGCAGCCTTGATGATCATCATTGGAACATTGATATTAACCGTGAATCAGATTATCATTGGAAAGCGTAAGGGTTTTACTACCGTTACAGGAAAAAGTTCAAATATCTCACTTGTTAGACTCGGAAAAGCAAGAACAATTATTTCATTGATTTTGTTATTCATCTTAATCGCCATTTCAGTCATTCCGCTGTTGACTTTCACGCTTCAGTCATTCCTGGTGGAACCGGGTAATTACAGTTTGGATAATTATTCCACAATCTTTTGGACCGGTGAGGGGAGACCGGACATAGCAAGCGGTGAAGCGGGAATCCTTAAGAACAAATATGTATACAAAGGGTTGACAAATAGCTTTATGCTTTCTTTGGCAGTGGCATTTATAGCCGGTACAGTGGGAATTTTGATAGGATATGCTGTTGCTAAAAATAGAGGAAAACGCACTTCAAATTTTTTGGATCGATTGGCCTTTTTCCCTTATCTGATCCCAAGTATGGCATTTGGCGCGATTTATCTGTCTATGTTCTCTGTTCAGCGTGGCATTATTCCTTCTTTGTACGGTACATTTGCCATACTTATTCTAGTTGGTTCAGTCAAATATCTGCCTTTTGCCTCTCGTGCAGGGATTAACGCCATTCTTCAGTTGGGAAAGGAGATTGAAGAAGCAGCGGTTATCTTCGGTGTGGGATGGTGGAAGCGTATGATAAGGATTATCATTCCCATACAAAAGCCCACGTTTATTTCGGGATATCTATTACCATTTATCTCCAGTATGCGGGAATTATCACTGTATATATTGTTGGTAACACCTTCAACCAGCATATTAACGACTATGCTTTTTCAATACAACGAGAAAGGATGGGATCAATATGCCAATGCCATTGTTTTACTGATCATCCTTATCGTACTTTCGTTTAATTTCATCATTAATAAAGTAACCGGTGCCAGTATAGATAAAGGAATAGGGGGGTAATGACAGATGCCGGAAATTATCTTAAAAGAAGTGACAAAAAAATTTGGTGAGGTTTATGCCGTAAAGAATCTCAATCTGACTATAAAGGACAGGGACTTTGTTACACTTCTGGGACCTTCAGGCTGTGGGAAAACAACCACCCTTAGAATGATATCAGGATTGGAAACACCCACCGAAGGAGAGATCAGCATCGATGGGAAAATCGTCTTTTCCAGTGAGCAACAAATCAATCTGCCTCCGGATAAGAGAGATATCGGGCTGCTCTTTCAAAATTACGCTTTATGGCCTCATATGACCGTTTATCAGAATATAGCCTTTGGGCTGGAAAATTTAAAATGGAAAAAGGATGAGATTCAAGACAGGGTTAATCAGATGGGAAAATTGGTAAAGATTTCAGAATTGATGGACCGTTATCCCGCTGAATTATCAGGAGGGCAACAGCAGCGTGTGGCCATCGCCAGAACCTTGGCGCCTAATCCAAAAGTTTTGTTGATGGATGAGCCCCTTTCAAATTTGGATGCCAAACTGAGAATGGAGATGAGGGCCGAACTAAAACGTTTGCACGTGGAGATTAAATCAACCTTTGTATATGTAACTCACGACCAGCTGGAAGCTATGACATTGGCAACGAAGATATGTTTGATTAATGAGGGTGTTTTAAACCAGTATGACACGCCATTGTTGATTTACGATGATCCGGTTAATCGGTTTGTTGGGGATTTCATCGGTAACCCGTCGATGAACTTTCTGGAGATGAAGATTGAAAAAATTGATGAGGATTCTTGCTTGCTAAAGAATGACGAGATGAATTTTGAGATGAACTTTCGTGCCAAATCAGGGGAATATACAAATGGACAAAAGGTGTATCTGGGTATAAGGCCTGAGGATATTCAACTGACCGAAACTGATAAGAATAATAGCACCATTTATTCAACATTGCCTTCAGGGATGGAAACGATTGTCAAAGTAAAACTCAAAGATGTCATCCTTTCTGTGGTTGCTTTTGGTAGAGTAGATTTTCCCGTGGATAAGAAAATTGGGTTAGCCTTTAATACCACCAATTATCATGTGTTCAATAAAGAAACAGGTCAGAAAATAGCCACCGGAGATTTGAAAATGATTTAGATTATTGTAGTTATAAAAAACCCCTCCTGCGGTTAGAGGGGTGCAGTTTCGAAGAAATTGCTTAGATAATTCCTTTGGAATTATCAAGGACCAGTTTACTGGTGGGGTGGGTTTTGGGAAAATATCGTTTACAGTGATGTTCCCGTTATTGTGTATAAACCCACCCCGTCAGCTAGCGCTGCCACCCCTCCCAAGAGGGGATTTTTTATCGTGTAATTCTTGCCATATGATTGAGTCTTTCCGTTGTTAAAAGTACAACTATAACACATAAAAGGATCAGGA
>CAYOFT010000102.1:0-6401 GCA_964403295.1 uncultured Thermotogaceae bacterium
TCCAACATAAAAATTTTCTAATACCATTATAAACCACTTGATTAAAAAAGTCAAGTTTATTGTAAAAGTTTTCTTTTATCTTCCCACTATCCCCAAACCATCAATAATACGCTGTATCATTTCATCCACAGCAGTAACTACTCGTGCAGCTGCGTTAAAGGCTTGTTGATATTTAATCATATTAGACATTTCTTCATCCAGGGAGACACCTTTAACCCTTTCCCTCTCATTGTCAATTTGAGTTAACATGGTCTGATTGTTGGCTGTCATACGCATAGCCGTTTGGGCTTCTATTCCCATTTCAGAAACGAAAGTCCCAAAGAAATCCACAAAGCTGGTATTACCATCGTTGATCAGCAAATCATATCGGGCTTCACTAAGCCTTGAAATAATTGAGGCACTTGAAACATTAGAGCCGCCTCGGGGAGTGTGAAGATCTCCCACCCAGTCACCATCAAGATCTGTCCATCTGCCATAATCCACTGCAAGTAACAGCGGATTGGATTCAATCTGGCTGGACAGCTCAAGACGTTTGGTGAAATCATACAATCCGTTGGCCTGTCTGGCATCGATATTCAAATTATTCGAACTAACCTGATTATGAAGAAGGGCATTAACATCCAGATAATTACCCACCACATCGGTGCCATTTCGCCATGCATTGCCAAAGGTGCCGTCTTCTCCTAAAAATCCCAGTTTTTCCCAGAAAATGGTTGGCGCATCCAATTCATAAGTCTGCACTATTCTCCCATCTTCCAGTACTTTTCCAAAACTGAAATTGGCAGAGGTCCCCGCTCTGAAAACCAGTTTATTATCCGGTGTCAGGTCTGCTATGATACCGGAAGGCACTTTGTTATTGATCTGTTCAATCAGCGTTTCCATAGTTGTGGTATTGAGTGATACATTGATATCCGTTGTTCCCAATGTCATCTGCATCTGATCGGGAGGAAGTTGAACATTTAATATGAAGTCCTCATCTACATCAACATTTACTCCGGGATTTGTGATATCGGGATTATCAAAGTTCACAACCTGGTCAGGTAAAGTGAGTGAATAATTTGTTGAAGGCTCTCCATTCACATCAATGACAGCTTCTTTCCAGGACACAATATCAACTGTTGTACCGGGATCTGTTTTCAGTTTTAAAACCCTTTCATTCGTATCATAAACATAATCAGTTATTTCGGTATTTGTACCATGCTCAAACAACTTTATATCCTCACGGTCTATTTTCCCGTCTTCATTGCTGTCTTTGATTTCAAATGTTCCGATACTCACATAAAAATAGCTGCCCGTACTGGAAACGGAATACCCTGCACCGGAATTCTCAGAAAGTGAGGCATATTTTACTTTTGCCTTCCCGTTGTATTCGTTCAAATTTTGAGACAAAGTTAAATCGATTGTGTTTGTGGTGTTGTCAAATCCCGAGAATTCATAGTCACCTTTATAAGCCTCTGTATACGAATACATGATGTTATTTAGCGTATCGTAGGAATCGATGTTCAATACTTTCAAGTCCACAGTGCTCAGGAGATTGTATTCATCGTTGACTACCACATTGGAAATATCTTCCAGAGATCCTTTTGAACTGATATAGTAGTCGCCATCATATTCAAATGCTTTAATATAATCTTTTAGGTCTATGTTGTTGTTAATCTTCGTTACCAATTCTTTTTTATTGTAAAATTCCACATTATAAGACTTGTTAATGGTACTGCCATCTGTTTGTTCGACCGGAACCGTGAAAGTAATCGATTTCAAATCATCCGGATCGGGAATCTCCTGAGGAATGTTTACGACAGGTTCTTTGTACAAACGAAAATCCGTCTGACCGACAACTCCGGAAAAATCAAGCGAAACCGCTGTTTTGGGAAGATTGGTAGAATCAAATGCTCCGGAAGAAAATTCTTCCTGGGATCGATGCCATCTTCTGAAATCCATGACGATTGTACCTGTGTAATTTTCATACCCTGCCAAAGTCAGCTTGATTTGTTCAGACTCTGTATCATATTCAAACTGATCATCGGTTAATTCCAGATCAGGTGTTCCATCATCATCCGTATCAATTCGAATACTAATGTCTGATGAAGTAATTTCCTGATCATCGTTGATATCCACCAGGTTTTCTAAAATAAACCCACCATTTTCCACATCAACAGCCTTTTCCAATTGTTCCGCCACATAAAAGACATGAACCGGATCGTTGAAATCAGTGTCTACATTACCATCATCATCCAATATTTCAATATTCGTTCCCGTATAAGCCATGTTGGAATCATTGACAAAGCCATCCAACCACCAGGTTCCATATAAGCCGTCCCTTTCACGTGATTCAGCATCGTAGGTGAAATCGGAAATTTTAAGAAAAGACTGGACCTTTGTGTTATAACCAAGTCTTTCCAAAATGCCATTGTTATCAAACACTAGCATATCTTTCAAATCACCCAATGAATTGACCTTTTCACCATCTACTTCTCCATATTGATTGATGCCGTCATCAATCTTTCCAAACATCATGGAATACATTCCCGTTGGGTTGTTGTTTAAATCTGTAGATCTTCTAACATCACTTCTAACTGTTTTAATATAAACTTGAAGTTCATCTTTGTTTGGTAATATGCCCACCAAAAAATCGGTCTCTGTTGGAGAGGGTTGTGTAAAATCCAGTGATACTGCTGTTGAGGATAAAGTACTGGTATCAAATTCTCCGTTTGTAAAAGTACTTGTTTCATCAGTCCAGTTTCTAATATATATGTCTGAATAACCACCGACTCCAGATATTATTGTGTTTTCACCATCAAACACAATACTGGTAGGACTTATAACATCACCACTCCCATTGTTTAAATTGCTTAAGGAAATATCCGAAGCATCTATTTTCCCGTCATTATTGATATCAATTAATTTTCCTGCAATCGTTAATGTACCTGCCACAGAATCATAATGTCCATCCATATCTACAAAGTGTTCTTCTTTAACATAGTATAATTTTGAATCTCCAGTAAAACTTGTATCAAACAATTCCATGGTTGTTCCGTTTAATCTTCTAATATTTTTCTCATCAGGTATTTGATTAAAGCCTATCTCTCCATCCTGAACCAAAACTTCCTCGTTCTTCCATCGATTTACAATCAGATTTCCGTTAAATGTATCCGGAAGGCCTTGAACAGTCAGCACACCTGTAGATATCTCATAGGTAAAATCTTCATACTGATTACCCACATCATCAAAGATTTTTATATCTTGACTTAAATACTGCCCATCACCATCTATATCGATAAGATCCGGTATTTTAATGATGCCGTCATCTGCACTGGTATATTCCTCAGTTGTTCTATAAAAGATTGAAGCCCCTCCATCATATGTATCAAAATCGTCTAAAGTGATTACAGAATTGGCATCATCTACAGTTATGTTTTTTGCAAATGTGGAATATAAGCCCAGAGAATTCAAGGATTCAATGACTTCTTCAAATTTTTTATTGGTCGCAAATGTATCGGTACTGATAGCTTTGTCAAACAGATAATTGTTCAGGTCAACAAAGGAAATGTTTCCGCTAAGGCCCAAAGATGTACCGGCAGGATTAGTGGAAATCTCAGAAGAGGCCATGTGAATCGGACCATTGAGAATGGCGTTGGTTCCAGACATTCTAAAAACATTTGGTAATGAGCTTCTCAACTGCTCCATTTCTTTAAAGAGGTTAATGCCTGAAATCTTACCTGATTTGTCATAACCGGCCTGATGGATCAAATTCAGCTTATCAGCCATCATCAAAGCCATTTCATCGTATTTATCCAAATAAGCTGGAATCGTCACATCCCGAAGCTCCATCAAAGCACCTAATCTTCCCTTTTGAACATCAATCTTTGTACTTCTGACAAACAAATCATAAGTGTTAAGAGTTTCAGGCCTTACCGCTGATTTAATAGGCGTTGCCTGATCTCCATGAACAACGATCTGCTGACCGATATATATTTCCAGATGTCCCATTTCCCCTTTTTTAACCGTTATATTGGCATATTTATTCAACTCATCTAATAATTTATCCCGCTCATCCAATATGTCATTGGGTTCAGAACCGGCTATTAAAGACTGACGAATTTGGGAATTTACATTTCCTATTTGGGCTGTAATGGTATTGATCTGACTAACGGTATCTTTGATGTCGTTATTTAAATTAGATCTCAACTCTTCAAAACGGCCGTAAAGATTCTGGAAAGTAGAAACAAAATTATTGACTTCGCTTTTGACACTTTGTATGCTTGCCTCATTTGTGGGATTACTCATAACTTCCTGGAAGGAAAACCACATTTTGTCAAAATACTCTCTAAAGCCGTTCTCAGCAGGTTCATTCAACAATTGCTCCATGTAGTGAAGATTCGAAGACATATTATCCCAAAAGCTATGATTTTCTTTCGTAACTCGGTATTGTGTATCCAGAAACTGATCCCTGATTCTTCCCACTCTTGTCACCATGGACCCCGTTCCCAGTGTCAGATTACTGTTGGACTGGGTTAATGATGAATAAGCCAATGGAGCTGTTGATACAATATCCGGACGCTGTCTGGAATAACCGGGTGTGTTTGTGTTGGATATATTGTGGGCTGTAACACTCATCGCCAGCTTGGCTGTGTAGGTTCCTAAAACCCCTGTATTTAATATGGAAAAGATACTCATATCTGACATATTATCATCCCTTTTCAAATTCTTACTCAAAGAATTATCGGAGTTTTAAGATATTCCTTGAATGATTTGATGGTTGAACAGAAAAAACATAAAAGGTTGATTATTGTCTAATCATTAAAATCAAAAATGATGTAAAAGACTTCTCCAGATAAAACATGTATAATAGATTATTAAGCGCCTTATAAAGGCTAAACAAGTATAACATAGAGGGGGAGTTGAATTTGCTCTATTTACAAAAGTTTGTGTCATCGTTTTTGGAATTACCGGGACTCTTTATTACCATTTTTCTAATTCTGTCTTTGATTTTTCTCTTAAAAAAACGTAAAAAGTTTTTTTGCCTTTTTTTAGCTTTCGCTTGCGGATTTTACTTTATTTCCACTGATGTGTCTATTCATCTGTTGGTTAAACCTTATGAATACCAATATTCGCAAAGTGAGCTCTCCAATAACCAAAAAGAAGAATCAGTAATTGTCATTTTTAGTGGTGGCGTCATTCGTGGAATAGAATCAGGTGGTGAAACTTACGATCAAATCGGTCCCCATTCAATGATGCGCCTATATAGAGCCTTTCAGGTGTATGAAAAGTCCGGTCTCGATATCATCATTGCCGGAGGAAACGTTTATGATCAACCGGGAAAATCCATTTCTGAAGTTATGGGAAAGGTCTTGGAAAGTTGGGGTGTTCCACCTGAAATGATAAGAATTGAAGAAAAATCCAAGACCACATGGGACAACGCAGTTTATTCATTGAATATGATTGATGAAAATGTTAAAAATATCATTTTAATAACTTCCGCTTTACATATGTCTCGATCTTATACTACTTTTCAAAGAGTTATCGAAGAAAAGGGGAGAACTGATATAAAACTCATCCCATATCCGGGTGATTATCGTGTAGAAAATGTTCCTTTAAGTTTTGCTTCCTTCATGCCAAGTAGTGGCTCTTTGGATACATTTTCCGCTGCTTTTCATGAATGGTTGGGTAATCTCTTCTATTGCTTGAAATAGTAAGAAAAATATGCTATCATATATATGTATTTTACATATATATGAGGAGGTGCTAAATATGCCGGGATTTGACAGAAGAGGACCCAACGGTGACGGTCCAATGACCGGTAGAGGCCTTGGAAGGTGCGCTGGAGCAAACATTAATGAACAGAACACACCTATAACCAATACACAAGAGACAAACCCAGAAGATCAACGTTACGATGCTCCGGGAATCGGGTACGGTAGAGGTCTTGGACGTGGTTTCGGACGCGGAATGGGAAGAAGATTTCTCCGTAGGGGCCGTGGAGGCGGTTTCGGACGAGGCCGTTGGTAAATGATCACTTTGATTAACCCGCTTTCAGTTTCTTGGAAGCGGGTTGTTTTTTTACACACTCAGTGATACCATAGTATTGAGGTGATCACTATGGGTGTAACCCTTAAAGAAATACGCGATTTTCAGAAAACAATGGATAGAAGCATTTTTCTTGATGATTATCAAAGAAATTTCGCAAATGAAGACCGCCCTTTACCAATCGGATGTGGTCAAACCATTTCCCAACCTTCCCTTGTTACCTCAATGACCGATTGGTTGGATCTCTCCGGACAAGAAAAAGTCCTGGAAATTGGAACGGGAAGTGGATATCAAACATGCCTACTGGCAGAATTTGCAAATGAAGTTTACACTGTTGAATTGTATGAAGCCCTTTCTTTTCAGGCACAGGAAAG
>CAYOFT010000103.1:0-6381 GCA_964403295.1 uncultured Thermotogaceae bacterium
ATAAAGGCCTAAATCTTTTACCAAATCGATATTCACTGGATTCAAGGCTCCTTCAATAATGTAATCACCTGATTCAAAGAATCTTAAGCCTGTCCATTGCTCCCAGTCTAAAATAGTGCCTGGTATGCGCATGGATTCATGGCAGACTTTGACAATTTTTCCTCCAAATCGTTTGTGCACACGCAGCCAGGGATCAAAGGGCAGCCCGTCCTCACGGTGCCAATCGACATAACGATCGATGGGAATGAGGGGGTATTTGCTTTTTAAACTGGGTCTGACAGGAATGGTTACATATTGAAAGCCCTTTTCTCTGGCTATGGCAGCCATCTCTTTCAGAACAAGTGAACTCACCCCTTTTCCCTGATGCTTCTTGTTAACGGCAATCTGTAGTCCGTTCAAAGTGTTTGGTTTAATTCCGGTTGCTTTATCTTTCATGCCTTTTTCAAAAACAGCATCCCATCCACCCTCCGGAAGTTCTTCAAAGCCTTCATCCCATCTAAACGGCAAACAATTTCCCGTTCCGATAATCTCTCCCTGTGATTCCAGAGAGAACTGATATTCCGGAAAGTATTCAAAGAGCTTTCCCCAATAGTTGTTTGAGACCGGATCGTGAAGTATGAACTCCGGCCAAAGTTCCAATGTCACTTGGTTTTGAATGTCGTTATGATCGGAAATATCTGATAATACCTTGTATGTCATACAATTTCACCTCTTAACAGTCCTTTATTCAGAAACCTTTGATGCCAAAAAGTAAAAGATGGCTCCGTTATGCGGAGTTAGTTCAAGGAAATTGAAATTATTTTTCTCAAAAAGATTTTTAATTATTTAATAATACGGAAAACGTTTGCGTGTATCGAAAGGATATTAAATTTTCCTGGTCATTTCTATTAAAGCGTCTGTTTTAGTTTGACAGTTTTTGAACAGTCTCATAAGGCCTAACATATTTTTGTTATTTCCATTAACGTAGAAAAAGATTCTTGTGATTGCTTCGGGAATGTGTTGGTAAGCAAAAACCAGCAGCGGAATGAATAAGCCCTTGTCACGGTATTTTTCTTTAATAAATAAATGGTGAACGTATAATGCCGTCTTTCCATTGGGTTCAAATACAATCCATCCTGCCGGATCGTTTCCCTTCCAAATCATAGTAGAACATTCGGGATGATAGGCTTGTGTTAAGGGGAAAAAATTTTTAGGAATGTCGATTCCCTTTTGTCCATTGATCAATTGTATGCTTTCTGTCGTTAAATCCTTAAATGTCCAGAGCTTTTGACTGGATGAATTTAAAAACCGAGTATACTTGGAACTTAATCGTTGGATGGCCATCCCAATTTCATGCTGATCCATAACAAATGTACGTCGCACATAACCGGATGGTTTAAATCCATACGATTCGTACAATCTTTTCAATCTAGCGGATTCTTTGTTATTTTGGAAATAGCTAATGTAGAAATGCTCAGCCCCTTCTGCTTTAGATTCAGCTATGGCTTTCTCAAGCATGAGGCTCTCATACTCCTGTGTCTCTGTCTCATTTTGAATATAATATGTGTTACATACATGATGAAGCTCATTGCGACGTTCGACCAACAGAAAAGTAATCGGCTGATTGTCATTCTCCACGCCTAACACATAAATAAATCCCTTATAGAGTTGTTGTATATACCGCTTAATCTCATGGCTGTGATAAATTTCTGCATATTTCAAAAATTCCAAAGCGTTATTTGCTTGATATTTTTTTACATTCAAAGTTATACTCCGTTTAACCTTACAGTTGAATATTGAATTAGAATCTCGTCAAACTTCACCGCTTATATTGAAGATATAAGAACGGGTAACGTCCCTCGTGATTATAACATGCATAATGAACCATTTCTGTCATGAGGATTGCAAAAAAACTCTCCACCAGAATGGTCCCATTTTTTCTTGCCAATGCTATACTGTTAGCAAGATAATTGGATAAAAGGGGGGACTCATGCAATATATTACGCAAATAAACCAATTTCAGCCTTTAACGGATTCAGAAAAAAGTGACAAGCAAATCATTTTGGATTATCTCAGCCTGGTTGGAGATGATATCCTGTATCGAAAAAGTCAGCTGGCGCATCTGACTTCATCGGGTTTTATTTTAAATTCATCAATGACGAAAACTTTGATGGTCCATCACAACATCTATCAAACATGGGCTTGGACTGGTGGTCATGCAGATGGAGATAAAGATCTGCTAGAAATTGCCATAAAAGAGGCGAAAGAGGAAACAGGTTTAGAAACAATTCACCCGTTGACTGAAGAAATGCTCTCTTTGGATATTCTAACCGTTAAGGGTCATTATAAAAGGGGGAAATACATCAGCACACATCTCCACTTATCCGCTGCGTATGTCATGATTGCGGATGAAACAGATGATTTAACTGTTAAACCGGATGAAAATTCAGATATCGCTTGGATAAACGTTAAAGAAATGGGTAAAATGAGTAATGAACCTGAAATCATCCCGGTTTATCAAAAATTGTATGAAAGAGCTTTGAAACTCAAAAGTAGAATATAACCAGTATTACATCTTATCTTATGGAGGAAGTTTATGGAAAGAAAACGCTGCAGCTGGGTGAACTTGAACTCACCACTCTATATCAACTATCATGATAAAGAATGGGGTGTTCCTTCACACGATGACCGTTATCTCTTTGAAATGCTTATCCTGGAATCCTTTCAAGCCGGACTTTCCTGGAGTACGATCCTGAAAAAACGTGAACATTTCAGAGAAGCCTTTGATGGATTTGATGTGGTTAAAGTAAGTCAGTATGATGAAGTAAAGAAGGAAGCATTGAGAGAAAACAAGGGAATCATCCGAAATAAACTCAAGATAAAGGCGGCTGTCAACAATGCCAAGACTTTTATCACCATTCAAAAAGAATACGGTTCTTTTTCGAAATACATTTGGGGATTTACGAATCATCAAGTCATCAAAAATCAAACCGGAACATTTTTGGCAACTTCCCCCTTATCCGATACGATCAGCAAGGATTTAAAGAAAAGAGGCATGAAATTTGTAGGTTCCACCATTATCTATGCCTATCTTCAAGCAATCGGAATCATAAATGATCATGAGCCGGAATGTTTTAAATTCTGATGATTTTTTTTGCTATAATTCTTCATCAAAAAAACAATGTCACACACAATAAAAAAGAAGGGGTAATTATGAAAATAAGAGCATACTGGTTATTGTTGGTGTTGATAACACTTACGGTTTCACTTTTTAGCAGTCCACCCATCGATGATTTTATCGGCTACTGGGAAGGTATTAACATATCCGACTTAAATGGGCAAAAAAGCGATGCCTTTATTTTTGTTAATATGCAGAATAATCAGCCTTATTCATATTATTCTGGCGGGTTCTTTAATTTACCCATGAATGTACATTTTGAAAATAATGTCATGTTCCTTTCTGCAGAGTTGAACGGGTATACTTTTAATGCCTCTTATACAACAAAGGAGGATATTCTCACAGGCGAACTCCTGATGAGCTATCCAACCGGTTCTTCTGATTTATTGAGGGGAACCTTTAACCACTTATATTCCAATCAAAGAAAATTTGCCTTTGACATTGATTATTTTAAACAAATATTACCCAAAAAGCACATGAATTTATTCTTTAAAGCCACGGAAAAACAGTTCAATCTAGCTTGTGATGAACTGATTAAAAAGGCTAACTTGCTGACCCCTGCTCAAATATATCTGGAACTCAAAAGGATCCTGGCTCTTGTTGATGATCCTCACACAGATATTTACAATTTCAATAATTACAGAAAGGAATACTACCCTTTCTACTTTAAAAAAATAGGACAAGATTACTATCTTTTTGAAACCATCGAAGATTATTCTTATTTGCTTGGGTCAAAACTCATCTCAATTGGAGGAAACGACAAAGAGAAGATTTTGAAAAAACTTGAAACCATTATTCCCGCCCAGAACGAAACAGGTGTTGCTGTTAATGTAGTTGATTACTTTAATTCACCCCTTGCGCTTGCTTTCTGCAATGTGATTGATGACAACAATGAAAAATTCATTTTGAAAAAAGATGGCAAACAGTTTGAGATAATCCCGGAGAGAATATCGGTAAACGAATACAGTCAAAATGCCGTACAATTCAATTTGCAATTAAGTCTTTCAGAAAGAAGAATTAATGAAAATTTCTTTTACGAAGTTTTTGAAGACGATGACATCCTTTATTTTCAATACAATCGTTGTGTTGACAATACTGACCCTGCAAAACCCATTTTTTCACAAATAAGTGAAGAAATGCTGCAAGTGTTGAAGACAAAAAACATCCGAAAATTCATTGTTGACATGAGATATAACACTGGTGGAGATAGCCACTACGGAACTAAACTTGCTAAACAGATTCAAGCCCTTAACATTGATACGAAGGTTTATGTGATTATTGGAAATTCCACTTTCTCATCAGCTATTCTCAACACAATGGATTTCAAGCATTACTGTAATGCCATTACAGTTGGCGAACCCAGTCAATCAAGCCCTTGGCATTATGGTGAGACGCGTTATTTTATTCTGCCCAACCTGGGAATCAAGGTGTTTTTCTCTACAAAGTGTTTTCAATACGGCTCTAAGGAAAGTAACCGACTTGAACCGGACATCGAAGTTTATCGAACATATGATGATTTTATTTCCGGTATAGATACAGTTTTTGAGGCTATTAAGTCATTTTGATAGATAATCAGTCTGGATCCTTTTTAACTTTTCATGGGATGAAGGAGTGTTTTATATGGCCTACAACGCAGTTGAAGAATATAAAAAGTATATGAAACAATCTATGCATAATGAGGAAGATAAAGCATTTGATCGATACGATGTATTTCTTGAAATTTCTAAAAATTTCTCAATACATAAAGCAATGTATCCCGGATCATATATTCATATTACCCCATCTATGATATTTCCAGAAGTCATTTATGTGGATAATTTCAAAAAAACAGAGTCGTTTTTTAAAAACAAATCAGAAATTCTGAAATATATCGAAAAGCAGAAAATTTACAAGGAAAAAACAACCATAGATTTTATACTAAATGATTACTGGAATGATTTGTCGGTTCCTAAAGGATATTATGACTTATTAATTTCACAGTATGCCGGCTTTGTCTCTCAAGCTTGTAAAAAATACCTGAGAAAAAGGGGTATTCTATTAGTTAATGACAGTCATGGAGATGCTACACTGGCTAAAGTGGACAGTGACTTTGATTTTATTGGCGTATTGAAACATGGTCATGGAAACTATCAGTTTACAAGTAAAGATTTAGATCAATACTTTACCTTTAAACGGGACAGACCCATAGATATTGATAAGGTAAAAAAGACAATGAAAGGGCCAAAATATAAAACCACATGTGAATACTATTTATTTGAAAAAATAACAGATTAACCTCAAAAAAAGAAATCTTGGTTTGGTTATCACTTAGTTTCATGTCTTTGATCCATCAGACAAACGCTTTGGTCAACTTTTTTACTTCGTGTTTTAACAGTGCACAACTATCGCTTAATTGCAAATAATTGTCATAATGGTTTTTTTCAAGGTCAATACCGTCAATACTGACTGTAATAATTGGAAAAGGTAAGAACAAAATCATCTACAACCAGTATTTTGTCATCAAAGATATCATTTAGAGTCCGAAGTTATTATCTGGATAAAAAAAGAGGCCTTTAAAAGGCCTCTTTTTTTAAGTATATTTTTTTTTAATTATCTAATCATTGGGAATATCCAATGGAAAATATTGCGTTCATCTTTTTCTTCTTTCTTATTTGCCACTGGTTTTGGATTGGTTAGTTCGTCTCTCCAGTAATAATATTTGTCGTTTGCATAACGTTTCATCCACATCACCCCTTATCTTATTCCGTTAATTCCATGAGACATGAAAAAGAATCTTTCTTTTGCCACTTCATTTATGTCAGTCATCATTACTTTTTGTCTTGGTATTCCATGATTTTTTCTTTTTATAAAATACATCTATATCCCTCCGCATAATTTTTGTTCTGTTTCCTTACTTCTATCATACTTGACGACAGATAACAACTATTTATTACATATGGTTATTTAATATATAGTCATATATTTTTAATTGGTACATCTATAATTTGCTATTTATTTTGATTTTATAATTAAGATTTCCCAAGAGGGACGATTAGTATAAAGAAAGAAAAAATAGGGGGACAAGTATTTGCTCCCCTTATTCTCTAAATTTATTGATTCGTGTGATTAGTATATTCCAATTACAAAATCATCATTGATATGATTTCCCTGGACGGTCTGTGTATCTCCAGGCCATTCATCATCCAAGTATTCTTGAACCTTGTTTTTTGAATAATAATAGAGTT
>CAYOFT010000104.1:0-6352 GCA_964403295.1 uncultured Thermotogaceae bacterium
TAAAGGGATCAACATTCCATATCCACAGGTGGATGTACATATTAATCAGGCTTAAGTAAAGGATTTAATGCATTTATCTTAAAAAATCCCCTCTTAAGAGGGGATTTTGCATTTTTTATATAATAGCCTTATCACAATAATCATCCATGGCCAGTAGGGTTTCACCCAAAAGTGAAGAATTTACAGTATCTAGGGTAGAGGGTAAGATTTTTACTCTTCCTGTAGCTGGGGAAATCACTTTCTCGGCAACAATAGTTTCAATTGCTGTTAAATTTTCATGCGGTAAAAGGTAACCCATTCCCCCCACCAGAATGAACTCCGGGTTAAACATATTGGCAATGTTTACAATACCTCTTTCCAGAAAAACATTGTATTCATTGATGATGTCTTTTGCCTCGGGTTCTCCTTTAATACTTTTTTGGATTAATTCCTGAAAACGCTTTTCATAAAGATTTTTTGTTAATGTTCCACCGATTCTCTCATATTCTTTAACGATTTCATCTACACTGATATAACATTCAAGGCAACCTCTGTTTCCGCATTTACACCTGGGACCGTTCAAGTCGATACTCATATGGCCTAATTCTCCGGCAGTAAAGGCGAATCCCGAAAAAATGGATCCGTTGATAAGCAGAGCACCCCCAACACCCAGTGAAATATACATATAAACCCCATCTTTGAATGCTTTTAATTGAGTGTTATGAAAAATTTCAGCTTTGAGAGATAACTTAGCTTCATTTTCAAGCCAGATGTTTATTTTGGATTTTATTTTTTTTCGTATAATCTTTCCCAACTCAACATTTATCCATTTCAAATGTGGGAGGTTAATGATCATTTCGTTTCTTTTATCGACGATACCTGGTAGAGAGAAAACAATACCATTTAAAGCTTTCTTGTCTTCATATTCTTCGTAAGAACTGATCACAAGATTTATGAAGTCATCAGCTGCTGTAGGTGTTATGGTATCTTTTATAATTTCGTAGGAATTATCCAGATAACCAATACCAAAATGCAACTTTTCAACTCCGACTTTTACTAAAAGGACCTTTGTGTGATTTTTATTGGCAAACAGTCGGATAGAATTTCTTCCTGGATTCTCATTTTTTTTCTTCCCCATCTCGAAGAGCAACTGTTTTTCTTTTAAATAATTAATGATGTTAGTAATCGTACTGGGATTGAGACCGGTTGTTTTAGACAACTCCTTTCTTGTTATGCCAGGGGTATTTCTAATCATATTCAAAAGGGTTATTTTATTTGAAATTCCCATTTTGGTTGCATTTAATGGCTTGTTTGTCATCTCTTGTCTGCCTTTCTTTATTTTTCGGAGCTTTTCTTCACTTGTTTTTCGAGATGGATTATCTTTTTTCTTGAATTCTCAAATACTTTTAACTGAAATAGGAATCTAATTTGAAATTATTCAATCCTTAGGATGATATCGTTTAATTGTGCTTCAAGCATTTCCTGTCTTCCCGATTGTGGAAGTTCCACAGTTTTTTCTAATGTATATTTCTCTAATTCCCTCAATCCGATTTGACCTTCTTCAAAACTTTTTGCCACATCTGTCTGAAAGCTCGCATAGCGATTTTCTATAAAAGTATCAAATATTTTTTCTTCTATTAGTCTATTTGCAATTTTTAAACCTAAAGCAAAAGCGTCCATACCGGCAATATGTGCCAGGAAAAGGTCTTCTTTTTCGTAGGATCCTCTTCTTACATGGGCATCAAAGTTTAAACCGCCAGGGGCAATTCCGTCGTTTTTAAGAATTTCATACATGGCAAGTGATGTATCATAGAAATTGGTGGGGAACTGGTCGGTATCCCATCCCAGTAGTGTATCTCCCATATTGGCATCCACACTGCCCAACACGTTGTTCACTCTGGCGTATCTTAATTCGTGCTGGAATGTGTGACCTGCAAGAGTTGCGTGGTTGGCTTCAATATTAAATTTAAATTGCTCTAGACCGTTTGATTTTAAAAAAGCCAAAGCACTTGCGCAATCATAATCATATTGATGCTTTGTAGGTTCCTTTGGTTTAGGTTCGATCAGGAAAGTTCCTTCGAAACCGATTTCTTTCGCATATGCTTGTGCTAATCTGAACATTTGGGCAATATGGGAAAATTCAAGCCCCATATTGGTGTTTAAAAGGGTTTCATAGCCTTCACGGCCGCCCCAGAAAACAAAATTTTCACCATTCAGCTCTTTTGTTATCTCCATCATCTTTTTAACTTGCGCACCGGCGTAGGCTAAAACGTCGAAACTTGGTGAGCTGAATGCACCGTGTAAAAACTTGGGACTGGTAAATAAATTGGAAGTTCCCCATAAAAGCTTGATCCCTGTTTCTTTCATCAATTCCTTAACATGTATAACAACCTTATCCAAAAGAGCATTGGTTTCCTTGAGTGTATCCAATTCCGGTGCCAAATCCCTGTCATGTGTACAAAAATAAGGAGCACCAAGTTTCGAGATAAATTCAAAAGCAGCATCCGCTTTTGCAAGAGATTTATCTAGGGGATCGGAATACCTATTCCATGAACGGTTAAAAAAGTCAGATCCAAACATATCTTTTCCATCGAAGCAAAAGGTATGCCAATAGGCTACTGAAAATCTAAGGTGATCTTTCATCTTCTTATCCCCAATTATTTGATTTGGGTTGTAATGATGAAAACTCATCATATTCTTGGAATCCCGACCTTCGTATGGTATCTTCTGAGTACCTTCAAAAAACTTTTTGGCTGAATCCATTTGTCGTCACCTCTTTATTGTTATCAGTGTCTTGAACTGTAAAATTCATTTTAGGACCTTCTAGATAGCGGAACTTAAATTTAGTAATCAATCAATTAATTGTGATTAAAGAAAATTAGTGAAAGGCGGTCTTTAAAGACCGCCTTGTTAAAAATTCAAATTAGAATATAGATTCCGGGAAATAATATTGTTCAGCGTTTTCAGGAACGATTAATTCCGCTGCAAGGATGATCTTTGAAGGAATTTGGTTCTGATAGAATCCGTTCAAATGTTCCCCTCGCATTGCCATAACAGCCATACTGATTCCGGTTGCAATCATGGATGGAGGATAAGTAACGTCTGCTCTAACGAGAGGATCGTTATCCATAACCTTTTTGATCATTTCTTTTGAACCTGCTCCACCAAGGAAGAATTTAATATCATTTCTTCCAGATTCTTTGTATGCTTGCAGTACTCCTTTAAGAACATCGTCATCCTGTGCCCATACAGCATCTATCTTATCGTATTTCTGTAAATAATTCTCCATGATTTCCAAACCTTTTTGCGTACTCCAATTTGCCGGTTGAGAATCAAGGATTTCAATTCCAGGATATTTTGCAATAACTTCATTAAAGGCATCCACCCTTTCAGAATTAATAACACAAGGAATACCTTCCAAAACAACTATTTTACCTTTTCCGTTTAATTCTTTAGCCATCCATTCTCCGGAAACCCTTCCCATACCAGGGTTGTCTCCAGCTACATAAACATTTTCTACTGGTTTTGTCAAACCTCTGTCGACAGATACAACAAAGATTCCTTCGTTGTAAACTTGTTCAACAATAGGTGTTAATGGAGCTGAATCATGAGCCAAAATAACGAGCGCATCGATTCCCTTAACCATCAGATCTTCAACGTCTCCAACCTGTTTTGCTGGACCATCTGCTGTAACCAGGAAAAATTCAACATCAGGATCCTTCTCGTTCCAATCTTTAATGGCTTCTTGTGCCCACCATACAATACCTCCAGTCCATCCGTGGTCTGCTGAAGGGATGGAAACACCAATTCTAATCTTTTCTGCTGAAAAGACTGTACCTGCAAACACCAACAACACCATTAAAACTACGCTTAGTAACATGATTCTTTTCTTCATGAACAGCACCTCCTAAGATATCCCTTTTTAGGGTTATGACTTGTTATTTTTCCTTTGTATGAGAACCGCTCCGATGATAACTAATCCCTTAACGGTACCCTGTAAATAGGGTGAAACTCCCATCATATTCAACATATTGTTGACAATACCCAAAATAATCGCTCCTATCACCGTGCCGATGATTGAACCACTTCCACCGGACATGGCCGTACCGCCAATGATAACCGCAGCGATGGCATCTAATTCATAATTTTGACCAGCGTTGGATGAACTGATCGAATTCAGCCTTGAAGAAAGTAAGACGGCTGTAACTGCAACCGTTATTCCAACAATGACGTAAGCAAAGAAACGGATCTTATCAATTTTGATTGCCGCGTATTTTGCCACTCTCTCGTTGCTTCCTATGGCACACATATATCGTCCATATTTTGTATGATTGAGTATTAACCAAAACAGCACCGCTAAACCGATAAATATCCATACGGGAATGGGTATTCCCAAGAAATATCCCATTCCTAACTGGGGAAACAGGTTACTTTGAGACCTGAATTCTCCTGCACCACTAATATAAAGTGTTAATGAACGAAAAATGGCCATGGTTCCCAAAGTTACGATGAATGGGGCGACCTTACCTTTGGTGATGATCAGACCATTAGCCGCTCCAAATGCGGCTCCAACAGCAATGGCAGCTAAAATGGCCACAAAAATAGCCCATGTGCCTCCGCCTAAGGCATTTAAGACAAGAATACTAATCCCACCTACCAAGGCGGTCATAGAACCAACTGAAAGATCAATACCACCGGTTATGATGACAAAGGTCATGCCTAAACCAATGATTCCAGTATAGGAAACCTGTCTTAGGATATTCAGCAAATTTCTTGTTTTTAAAAAATACGGACTTGCAAATGCAGATATGACAAAAAGAATTGCAAGAGCCAGAAGCGGCCCCCATTTATCGGCACTAAACCCTTTAAATATTTTTGAAATTTTCAAATCAAGCCACTCCCTTCAAACCGGTTGCATAAAGCATAATTTCCTTTTCAGTCATTTCTTCTTGGTCCAAAATACCGGTAATATGTCCTTCTCTCATCACGACCACTCGGGTACACATACCCAAGATTTCCTCCAGTTCGGAAGAAATAAAGATACATGCAATACCGGTTGAAGCAAGCTGCTTCAAAAAATGATATATTTCCCGCTTGGCGTTCACATCAATCCCACGAGTGGGTTCATCAACAATCAATATTTCAGGTTTGGTGTCCAAACTTTTTGCCAACGAAACCTTCTGTTGATTGCCCCCGCTGAAAAATTCCAGTCTGGTTTTCAATGAAGCTGCTTTGATATTGAAATTTTCCACATATTTCTTTGTCGTTTCACGTTCTTTTTTATGATTAATGAGTATTTTGCAATAATCCTTCAATGAATTCAACGTGATATTTCCAGTCATGTCAAAAGAAGTGATAATACCCGTTCCCTGACGGTCTTCAGAGAGGTAGGCAATGTTGTTTTTGACCGCATCTGAAGCATTTTTGATATGTGCTTCTTTTCCATGAATCAAGATTTTCCCGGATTGTTTTTTTCGAATCCCCATCAGCGTTTCCGCCAACTCCGTTCTACCAGCGCCTACAAGACCCGCAAATCCAAGGATTTCACCCTTTTTCAGGTCGAAACTGATATCCTCCAAAAAACCTTTAACAGAAAGATTCTCAACCCTTAAAATGGTTTCTTGTGAATGTTGAATTTTTTCTGGAAAGATTTGTGAAAGTTCTCTGCCCACCATTGAGGTTGCCATTTTGTGCTCATCCATGCGCTGGGTATCTTCAATCTCAATCTGTTCCCCATCTCTCAAGACCATTACGCGGTCGCAAATTTCACGAACTTCATTTAGTTTATGGGAAATGTATATAATGGTTACGCCTTTTTCTTTCAAACGGTTCATCAATTTAAAAAGCAACTCGATTTCAGAACCTGTCAAAACGGTAGTGGGTTCATCCATGATCAACAATTTACTTTCATAAGCTAACGCCTTTGCGATTTCTATCATTTGTTTTTTTGCTACACTTAAATCCTGAATTTTGTCCGTTGGCGTTATTTGCGTATGCAACATGGATAGAAGGTCTTCTGCTTTCTTGATCATCTTCTTTTTATCCAGTAAAATACGCTTTTGATACTCTTTTCCCAAAAAGATATTTTCAAAAACGTTTAGTTCGTTAATGAGATTAAATTCCTGAGGTATAAGACTGATTCCTAATTCACGAGCTGTTTGAGGAGTGAATTCGGTAATCTTGCTATTTTCGAAGTACAGTTCCCCTTCTGTTGGAACATAAATCCCGCTGATTATTTTTATCAGGGTGGACTTTCCGGCACCATTTTCACCAATGATACCGAAAATTTCCCCTCTTTCAATATCCACTTTGATGTTGTTTAATACTCTGACTTTTGAAAATTCTTTGCTGATTCCCTTTATTTGAAGGATTG
>CAYOFT010000105.1:0-6317 GCA_964403295.1 uncultured Thermotogaceae bacterium
CCGCAGGAAGCATGAATAACGAATAAGGAAGAAAGAATACGCAGAGAACAGCTTTAATTCCGTTCATTTGAATTTTGAACATTTGGATTTTGAATTTGTTTGGGATTTAGGGTTTGGGATTTCGGATTTAAATTCTTAATGACCCAATGACGCGAGCGCAGCAATCAAATGACCAAATGACAAGCTTTTTCAAATGACTGGGAAATTGCCTTTGGTGCCTGTCCCCTTCCCTTCCCCCCTGCTACTCTCTCTCGTTGTGTTCATTCAACAACTCTTTGGCTCTCGGTGCAAAGACGGTGTGGTAGAGCAAATCGAGATAGGCTTCCATTCCTTTGTTTTCCATATCCGTTGAGTATTTCCAGAAGCCGTAAATTTTTGACTGCGATAAAAGTTTCCCGGTATAAAGCGGCCAGTTATATTTTTCCGCAACACGTTTAATGGCGTTAGCAGATATCTTATCCCAGTAGCCGGGATCGTCATACATCTTTTTTATGAACTCTTCCAATACCGCGATTGAATCTCGATCATTGGCGGGATCAATATGGAAGCCATGAACCTTGTTTTCAATAATTTCGAGGGGACCGCCGTACTTTGTCGCAAAGACAGGCACTCCGGTGGTCATTGCTTCAATTACGGTTAACCCGAATCCTTCAAAAAGTGCGGGCTGTACAAACACGCCACGTCTTTCCGCTATTCTTCTGTACGCTTCACCGGATTCATCTTTGCGCAGTGGTCTTCCGATCCATCTTACCTTATCGTGCAGCGCATATTTTTCAAGCAATTCGCGGGTTAAATGAATTTGTTCCTTTTCTTCATTATCCGAAGATTCAGCGGCATGAATTCTACCGGCGGCCAGGATTAAATTGGCCATTTTCTGAAGCTCTTTGGATTCTCCGAACCAGCGAATAAGTCCGGTAATATTTTTAATCGTATCGAGACGGGACATTGCAAAAATCGGTATTTTCCCCGGATCGCTAAGCTTGCCCCACAGGTAAGGTTCCTCCACGTTTTCAAAAAACATTTCATCAATAGATTTTGTCACATCCGCAACACGGTCTTCCCCTTGAGACGCCGGGAAAAACACATTTTGATTTACACCGGGTGAAACAATGTTAAACTTGGTATGCTTGGGTTCAACGCCGTTTTCCACCCTGTACAGACCGGGCATGGTAAAATGTTTGTACGATTCATACTGCCCCACAGACTCTTCCGTTCCCGCGATTTCCTGATAGGAAGAAGCAATTAAAAAATTGGCCGAGTTAATCGCGATTAAATCCGCGGTAAATTGCAGTGAAAAATGGTAATGACTTTCGAGGTCTCTCCAATAAAGAGCACTGTATAGATACTTGCTTTTTTCAAGCGCGTGCGCGATGCAGCATTGCGTAACTTTAAAACGCTTTGCCAGCAGGTACGAAACCAAATTGCCGTCCGAGTAATTACCGATCAGCAGATCGGGACGGGAACCGAATTCCGCCATCAGCGCGATGGAAGAATCTTCGGCAAACTCATCGAGGTACGGCCAGATCTCAAAACGGGAAATCCAATTGTCGGTTACCTGCTTATTGTGCTCGCGAAACGGAACACGAAGTATCCAGGAATTTTCCGTGTGATAAATTTTCTCAAGCCTCTTATTACAGTCCGTTCCCATGGGGTTTGGGATCTGCCTGGTCAGTACAATCACTTGCGGCAGCACATTTAACCCGGCTTCTTCGAGGGATTCAATCAGTTCTTTTTCAAGGGCTTTTACCTGGTCCAAGATATAAACAACCTGTCCACCGGTATCAGGTAAACCCATCGCGCTTGTCTGGGAGAAGAATCCGTGCGGCGATATAATCGCGATCTTAAAAATCATTGGAATTCGAGAAATGAATTCCGCCAGTGATTGGTGGTCGGGAGTGTTCAGGATATTGTCGAGCAAGATAAAACTTTCTCTTAATACTTTTGCGTTTTTTCCGAGTCCCGGTTCAAAACCAAGTTCTTGCAGTGTATGTTTGAGTTCTTCGTGGGATGTGTCGTCATCGTAATTTTTAGTCAAACGGATCGCTTTATCAAGTTGTTCGTTTAATTCATCGGCGTCGTTTATTCGATCGTTAAGAATCAGTTGCTGACCGTTATACTTGTGCAGATGAAGAAAATTAAAGAGAAGTGTTTTCCATTTTTCCGTGTCGTTAAACATCTGGCTTGAAAGGTAGCGGTTAAGATACTCGACTCCCCGACCGATGTTTTTTGTATCGCGTACAAAAGGACTTTTAGAATAAAACGGAGAAAAATCCAGGTTGAGAATATGATTGGTATTTTCAGGATCTATAAAACTTTCTTTTACCATAAGATATTCTTTTGCCGATATTTCCTCAACAAATGATTCCGCAATATTTACCTGGTAAAATTTTGACTGACTGATTTTTTCACGCACTTCGAGATAAACCGAATCCAGAATCGAAACCGATTCCTGGCAGAAGCGGATTAATCCCTCAATGCGCTTGTGCGACTGTTGATGTTTGTCGGAAAACTCATGAAAATATTCCATCATGTTTCCCGTCACACATAATTTTTTATCTTTTTGCGACAAGTAATTCATGAAACTGAAGAATGTACTTGAGTTTTCATTTATTGATTTTAAGAAATTATTTTTCATTTATATTATTTCCTTTCCAGGAAATTATAATACTTAATTCCTTCAATGATACCGCCGGCTCGTTCTGCTTTGGCAAAATATATTCTTCGTCTTCCGATTAACTTCTTTAATTCTTCGCCGTGGTTGCCGACGATTACGCCCAGTAATTCACCGGTTAACATATCTTCATCATTTCCTGAATCCCCGGCGACAAGTATGTTGTTGTGCTGTATGTTCCAACGATACGCGATGTACCGAACAGCCCTTCCTTTACTCGCCCGTGCCGGTAATATATCGAGATAGTTGCTGTGACTGATAATACAATTTGCTTTAATTTTATTTTCTACCAGCCGGTCTATGACTTTTTGGGAATTTACGTCGGCATCCTCGATAAAATAACTGACCTTAAATTCACGTTGCGTTTCTTCTTCCTGGTATTCCAAAAAATCAAAATCTTTTAACGTTTTCTCAATTTTATCACGCTTCCATCCTTGGGAAATATGCGACTTCCACCCTGTTGAGAAGACATAATCTTCTTTATTCTGGTAATAAATTTCCGAACCAACCGAAGATATGATTAAATCAGGTAAGATGAAGTCATTCTCTTTTAAAATGTTTCGGGCAGAGTCGACGGTTCTACCTGTAGCCACACCAAAACCTATTTTGTCATTATTTTCTTGAATTACTTTTTTCAATCTTTCCGCTGCTTCGGGGTCACCGAGAAGTGTATCGTCAATATCGAATATCATAAATTTATCGTAGTTCAATAGTTTTTTTCCCGTACTGATAAATGTTTTTGGTTCTTCTTTATTTTCTTCCAATACTTCGTTTAGAACTTCAAGATATCTTTCAGTGTGCGCTTCCCACGAATAAAATTCTTCAACTCTTTTAATTCCATTGTTTGAATACTTTTCCCAGAGATCTTCATCATCCAATATTTTATGAATTCCATCCGCAATATTTTTCGATTCGGACACATCAACAAGTTCACCGTTGTCCAGGTTAACAAGAATATCTCTGGGTCCACCGTCATCGGTGGCCACGACAGGCAATCCACTGGATGCGGCTTCGATTAACGTCAAGCCGAACGGTTCGCTGAATGCTGAGTTAACAAACACGCCTCGTGTTTCAGCGCCGATTCTGTACAACTCCGGAACTTCATCTTCCACATCGTGGGTTTTGGGAACCGCCATTTTGCCGTAAAGATTGTACTTATCCATATGTAAAAGGATTTCGGTTAAAACTTCTCTTTCGATATCCGGCATCCGGCTGATATCTTTCCGTATTCCGGCAAAAATTGCTAAGTTGGCTTTCTTTTGTAATTCTTTGTCTTCCCCATAGGCTTCAATTAGCCCGGAAATATTTTTCCGTTTCTCAGGTCGGCATAAGGAGAGGATAAGCGGTTTATGCAGATTGGTGAAAAAACGCCAAAGTTCTTCACGAATGTTTTCCCTTACCTCTTTTTCTTCTGTGTTCCACTCTCGTTTTTCGTTGTACGGATAAAAACGATCCAGCCCCACGCTTGGCGGAATCACCACAAACTTATCCTCGTTGGTGTTTTCGTATAAACTGTACTGCTTTTTGATCTCTTGTTTTGTGCTTGTAATAATCCTGTCAGCAAAGAATATCACGCCTTCTTCGGCTTCAATGCGTTGATTGATTTTATAACGCTTGTTGATCTCTTCCCTGGTTAAACCGTTTTTTAAAAGGTTGTTTAATTTGTCTCTGCCCAGTGAATGACCGGTGTGAATTAAAGGGATACCGAAAAACTTTGTAAGCTCCGTACAAACATATCCCGCATCCGCGTAGTGGCTGTGAATGATATCGGGCAGATCATCGTTGCCTTTAACGTACTTGATCGCTTTGTCGACAAACTCTTCAAGGTGGTTCCATAATAGTTCTTTGCGATGGTATTTCAACCCGCCACAGCGGATACGGATAATGGACAACTTTTCATTTATTGTTTCTCTGCTTTGGGCATAATCTCTGGAAATATCTTTGTCTTCTATTTTCCGGGTCACAATTTCTATTTTTCTTATATCCGCCCTTTCGGAAAGAGATTGAGCCAACTCGGATACATATTTTGTCTGACCGCCGGTATCGGCATCTCTGCCCAACTCTAAATTCTGTCCGCGGATCAACCCGTGTATATGATAAAGCTGAATGTACAATCCGTTATTGGCCATTGTTTATTTTCTCTCTGAATTGATCATACAATGTTTCATCCCGGGGAATTGCCCCTGCTATTTTACATACTTCGGCGGCAAATTCAGCAGCGTATTGATTTATTTTCCCTGTTTCCCAAGAGTGAAGATACCCGATACTCATCATTGCCGCGTAGGCATCTCCGGCTCCCACAGTATCGACAATATTCTCCGCTTTCGCTTTGTGATGGGATAACTTATTGCCATCAAACAGCAAAGCGCCTTCTTCACCCAATGTGATGCAAAGCAAATCCAGGTCATATTTATTCAACAAGTTCTGCGCGGTTAATTGCATGTCGGATTTTCCTTCCAGTAAGAAATCAGCCACGAGTTTCAATTCATCCACATTTAATTTTACCACGTTGCTTTTGAGCAGCGAGTGACGGATTATTTCCCTATCGTAAAACCGCTGCCTTATATTCAAATCGCACAACACCTTTCGGGCTTTTGCCGCGAGCGATTGAATGGTATTGCGCGATGTGACGTTCCTTTGGGCAAGGGAACCAAAATAGAACAGGTCCGAGCGGACAGCCAATTCGGATAATCCAGTATTCAACTCGATAAAATCATATGCGCGGTTTTTTTTGATTTTAAAATCCGGGACTTTATTTTTATCCAGTTTTACATGAACCGAACCGGTCGCACGGGTTTGATCTTTCTGAATGTATCCGGTATTGAATCCTCTTTCGTTTAAAAAATGAATTATTTCATCTCCCTCTGTATCGTTCCCGATTCTCGATATCAAATTCCCGTTTCCGGTTAACTTCCAGACATGGTAAAGAAAATTAAAGGGCGCGCCGCCTAATGTTTTATATCCCGGATAAACGTCGAACAATATTTCGCCAATTGCCGTAACCTGGATTTTCATTTCTTCCCAAATTGCCTGCAATTAACAATTATACGAAAATACAATGAATTCTGCAAAAATCAGGCAAAGGAAGTGAGTCCAAAAATCTTTAAAACAAAACCTCCCTGAGGCTGGGATCAGCTCCCACATGATTACTTTTTCTGATTCTCCATTCGCTGCAAAGCCCTTTTGCCTGTGGATTTCGAATTTTAAAAAAGGTATCAGCCTACCCGCCTTCGCTGTAGCTACGGCGGATGCCCTTGAATCAGTCAAAAGAATAATCCACGGAACACACGGAATACACGGAAGTGGGAAAGGTCCACCTACGCCAAGGCTTTTCTCAAATTTCGTTCTTCAGCTATTCAATGACTATTAATGACACTTGCGAAGCAAGCCAATGACTGAATGACAAGCTTTTTCAAATGACTGGGATTATTTTTGTTTTGAATTTTGAACATTTGAATTTGTTTCGGATTTCGTGCTTCGGATTTGATTAAAGGTGACGGGTCACAGGTCGCAGGTTACAGGTGGCCCGGCGTCTTGTCCGGCGTAGCTATATAGCGAAGACGGAAGCCTTGGAGAAGACGGGCCTCCCCCCCTTCCGCCTTCTTGGTTCTAAAGGGATACTTGAATTTTTCAAACCCAAAGCTTA
>CAYOFT010000106.1:0-4147 GCA_964403295.1 uncultured Thermotogaceae bacterium
ATGATGATAGTGTCACCACTTTCGGCAGCGTTGATGGCATCTTGTATGCTGGTGTAATTCCAGGCGATAGCTTTCATTACCCTTAAAACATTCAACTGTGTCTGGTTTACGGCTTTGTTTTGGAAGCTGGCCAACAGTCCCCCGTCTGTTGAGGCAATCGTCCCTTTTGTATAGCTGACGGTGATGGCGTTACCTTTACCTACCGGTGTGCCCAAGGTTAGGATGATGATGTCCGGATGTCCCGGTTTCAATTGTGCTGAAATCAGCGGATTGTCCGTTCCGTTGACGGTTACACCAAACTGTTCATGAGCTGTGGGGTCCGGTGCTGCCATGGGTTTGTTGAATTGCAGTTCGATGGTTTTGCCTTCTTCGGTGATAATGGCTTCAAGGCATATCGGAATAGCCGGCTGTGTGCGATTGATCACCGGTATGTCCTCATAGCTTTCCAGATATGCGCCGTCCAGGGATTGAATATCCCCTTTGGTATAGCTGATGGTGATGTTTTCACCGTAAGTGATGGTTTCTCCCAGTGTTAAAAGAAAACAATTGTTGGTTCCTTCTTTAAGGTCCATAGCATTGACTTCGATAACATTTCGATTGGTGTTTGCACTGACATTTTCAACGATGTATTGCCCGTGCTTCCCCACCGGGTCTGCCATGGGTTTGTTGTAGGTGAGCTCGATGATGTCTCCGGTTTCGTTTGTTTGGGCCCCGATCTGAAGGGGGGGGCCTTTGGCGGTAGTTTTAAATTGCCATTGGGGGCCGGTTACACTTTCTCCCGAATCGGTATCGGTTACTTGGACTTGCCAGTAATACCAGGCTTCTCCCTTGGGATAGGCTGGAACCGTATACGTTTTATTGGGATGATTTTCTGTTTTCAGGGTCATGTTTTTGGGGTCGGTTCCCATCCAAACGCTGTAGGTGTAGTCACCTGTGCCCTCATGTTCCCAGGATAAAGTCGTGTGTGTGGAAGAATCGGTCTCCAGGCTGTTGTTTGCTGGGGTTGGTGTGGTGGGGTAATTGAGTCCGTTGGGTTTAACGGTTGAGAAGCTTTCAAGGGTGCTGATAGCTGCTCCGCCTTTATCGTCTTTGACCAGCACTCTCCAGTAATAGGTTTTTCCTTCTGTGAGTTCCGGGTGGTAGCTGGTGACTGTTAACCCTTCCGGGGTCACTACTCGGGGGGAGTTGATGAGAGTGTCCAAAAAGACGTAGTAGTGTAAAGTGTCTCCGTTAGGATCGGTGCTTTGGGTCCAGTCCAGTGTGCTGGTGAGGGCAACGTCGATCGCTTGATCCTCGGGATTAACAAGTTCTGGTACTGTTGGAGGTTGGTTGCCTGTCTTTAACCTTGAGCTTCCCACCACGGTTGTTTGAGAGGCGTTGTTCATCGCGAGAATGATCCAGTAATACAGTGTATTATTGATTAACCCTGTGAAGGTATAATGGGTATTGGTTGATTGCCCGGTCTGTGTGGGATTGCTTCTGGGAAAATAGTATCCTTTTTCCAGTGTTCGAAGAGGGCTTTGCGTTCCTTCTTCGTACAGGTCGATGCGATAGATGATCGGATTGGCTGCTTCTCCCGGGTCTTTATAGGGTTCCCAGTCCAGGGTAAAACTGGTATCCTGGATGTCGGATACGATGAGGGTGGAATCAGGAGGAATTGTCCCAGGGTTTTCAGGTTGTGGCAGCCCATCACCGTTGACGGTGAAGTTCCAGACCGAGCTTTCCACGGTGTTGCCTAGAGGATCGCCGGCTTTGACTTGCCAAAACCAAGTGCCCGCTGCAAGGTTCTCCAGTGGGAAAGTGGTGTTTGCCGTTTCGTTTTCGTACAATGCCTCTTCCAGTTCATTCAGCGTTGGAGCGAATCTGATGGCGTATGTCACCGCTTGACCTTCCGGGTCTTGGCTGGCCGTCCATTCAATGTTGAGTGTGTTTTCATATATGAGTTCCGATTGGCTTGGATATATGTTTTGGGGGAGTGTGGGTGGATTATTTGGACCGGGGTTCTTTTGCATACACGAAGTAAGTATGAAAAGGCTAATCAGCACTGCAACGAATATTTTAGCAATTCTATTCATTTGACCATCTCCTCAGGATTGTTGAATTTAAAACGATATAACTCTTAACTGAAAGAAATAGCTGGATATTTTTAATTCGAAGTTTAATAATAGATTATTATACCATATAGGATTTTGAAATCTAAGTTGTGGGATAATCTATATGAAAACATGGATGAAAGGGAAGAATAAATTTGTTAATGTTATCTAGAGATACCTCAATTTATTATTTTTCAAATGAAATGTTACATTTTTTTCTTCATTTATGCCTTTTTCTGGTAAAATATACTCGAGCGCACTAAAACAAACCATGTCCAAAAACACAAAGCAACCCACCGCTTTTTTTCTAAAAATTATGGGGGTTATAGAAATGATTAGTTTAGAAAAAGTCATGGAGAAATCAGAATTAGGCTACGCTCGGCATAAGGTTATTTTTGATGAAAAAGGAAAACCTGTTGACTATATTTTTCTTTCTGTGAATGCAACATTTGAAAGACTCACGGGTTTGAGGCGAAAGGAACTGTTAAACAACAGAATCACTGAAGTGTTGCCAAAAACCCTGGATGATGACTTTGACTGGATAGGCTTTTACGGAACCATCGCCAAAGATGGTCAAAAGCATGTTTTTGAACAATATTCCTATGCCGTTGATAAATGGTTTCGAATTGAAGCTTTCTCTTGTGAAACCGGCTACTTTACCACCATTTTCTCGGATATTACCCATGAAAAAGAGTTGACAGAAGCATCAAAAGCGTTTTTGGATGACGGGGAAGGAAATAATACATACGAAGAGATTACCCAGCGTATGAAGAGAATAACCGGTGCGGTTTTTGTCACTTTGGACCTCTTTTCTGAGGAGACACAGCGTTTAACAACTGTTTCCCTCGCAGGTATCCCTTCTTTTCTTCAAAAAATAACTCAAATGGCTGGTGTTAACCCCTTAAACAAAGAATGGGACTTAGATCCTCGTGTTGTAGAACGCTTCCGGGAAAAACGAGTGATAATATTCAACCAACTGCATGAGCTGATGGATCCTATCCTTTCTAATAGCGTTGTTCGAATGTTAGAAAAAGCCTTCAATCTTGGAAAAACT
Source organism: uncultured Thermotogaceae bacterium (assembly GCA_964403295.1). Lineage (GTDB taxonomy): Bacteria > Thermotogota > Thermotogae > MWEM01 > MWEM01 > JASUTC01. Next base: position 3,148 of record CAYOFT010000106.1, read on the forward strand.
GTAATAATAAAAATCGTTCAAGATGAAAAGATCATCGGGGACTTCATACTCATTTTCTCAAAGAATCAAGAACTTCAAAATGAGACAGAAGCTGTGGTCTATGCGGATATGGTAGCGATGCTCTTTGGGAAACGACACAGGCAGCAAGCGCTTGAAGCAAGTAAACACAAACTTGAGGAGAATCAACAGCTCTATCAATCCATTGCTGAAGATACACCGGCCATGATTTGCAGAGCCCTGCCTGATACCCGGATCATATATGCCAATCAAGCGTATTGTGAGTTCTATGCAAAAACATCTGACTCGATCAACGGCAAACCCTTTCTGAAATTGATTCCCAAAGAACAGCGTGAAACCGTACAGTCTGCATTGTCAAAGCTTAATCCTGAAAATCCCAGTATTACCAATGAACAATTGGTTCCCTCTCCTGATGGAAGTGGTTTGCGATGGCAGCGTTGGACCAACCGTGCCATTTTTGATGAAGAAGGTAATCTTGTCTGTTATCAGTCAATAGGTATAGATATCACTGAACGAAAAAAGACTGAAATGGCTTTAAAAAAGGCAAAAGACGACTTACAGAAAATATCTGACAACATGCTCGATCTGGTTTCAGTTACAGATTTGGAAGGAAATTATAAGTTTGCCGGTGCTTCACATACTATTTTGGGTTATGAAATTGACGAACTTATTGGTCGCAATGTGATGGAATTTGTTCATCCTGAAGATTTACCGAATGTACAAGCAAAATTCGCTGACTTCATCAAGCAAAAAACAAAAACAGCCAAGGCAATCTATCGAAATCGCTGTGCAGACAATTCTTACTTATGGTTTGAAACCATTGGAACGATTATTTTGGATGAAAACGGCAGCCCAAAAGAAATCCTCTTTAACACGAGAAATATCACTGAGCAAAAAAAATTGCAACAGGAAATCAAAGAAAGCGAACAGAAATTCAGAACGCTCTTTGAAACAATGGCACAAGGGGTCGTTTATCAAGACA
>CAYOFT010000106.1:4247-6292 GCA_964403295.1 uncultured Thermotogaceae bacterium
TTGACCGGAGCCACCTCCGGGTTTTTAGCCCTCCTGAATGATGCAGGAGACGAAAATGAAGTACTGTATCTGGATTCAGGCGGGAAAAGTTGTGCCGTTGATCCGGACCTCCCAATGTCTATCAGAGGGCTCAGGGAAATGGCTTATCAATCTGGTGAGGTGGAATATCACAACAACTACATGCACTCTCCTCATTGGCAATATATGCCACCAGGACATATAGATTTGAACAACGTGCTGTTTGCCCCTTTGAAAAACCAAGGGAAGGTTGCGGGATTCCTGGGACTTGGCAACAAAGAAGGTGGTTTTACAGAAGAAGATGCCAAAACGGCAAAGACTGTGGCAAAATTTGTCTCCATTGCCCTTCAAAAAAGTCAATTGATCAGTCAGCTGACTCAGGAAAAGGAAAAAGCGATAGAAGCCAACCGAGCAAAGAGCAGCTTTCTTGCCAACATGAGCCATGAGCTGAGAACACCCCTTAACGGCATCATCGGATTCAGTGACATTCTGAAAACTACTTCGCTCGATGAAGAACAAAAGGATTTTGTGGATACGGTCTACACTTCAGCCAAACATCTGTCAGATGTTATCACGGATATCCTGGATTTCTCACGCATCGAAGCCGGAAAATTTGAGTTACATCCTGAAAAAAGTAATTTAAATGAAATTCTTGAAAAGACCATCTCAATCGTCCGCCCGAAAGCACAACAAAAAGGATTGACTTTAAGTTATTCACTTGGAGATTATTTGCCACAAGTCGTTGAAGTAGATGGACCAAGACTGAGACAAATCTTGTTAAATTTACTCTCCAATGCCGTGAAATTTACCGATGAGGGCTCTGTTCAACTAAGAGTAAGTTTGAAAGAAAGGCACTCGGACAATGCCCTTATCAAATTCATGGTCACAGACACCGGTATGGGTATAAAGGAAAAGGATCAGAGAAGAATTTTCGAAGCCTTTCATCAAACGGATATGTCCAACTCCAAAAGTGCCGAAGGAACAGGATTGGGACTGGCCATTATTAAAGAAATGCTGGAAAAAATGGACAGCACACTCAACCTTAAGAGTATTTACGGCCAGGGCAGCACCTTTTCTTTCGAATTACTTCTGCCTTGTGAGCAAGAACAACCAAGAACTTCAACCCAGGATGTCTCAGTAAACATCACTGAAACTCCGACTTATAAAAACAAAAAGGTCCTGATTGTCGAAGACAATCCTGTCAATATGAATTATGCAAAAACAGCCATTTCCATGTTTTCAAAAGACATTCAAATCATCCAAGCCAAAGACGGGAGAGAGGCCTATATACTTTTTCAAAAGTACCATCCGGATTTAATTTTAATGGATATCGTCATGCCTGGAATAGATGGCTATCAAGCAACTGAAAAGATACGCCGGAATAATCAACAAGTCCCCATTGTCGCCATGACGGCAAAAGCTCTAAAAGAAGACAGAGAAACCTGCCTGGCAGCAGGCATGAACGACTACCTCACAAAACCCGTTTCCGTTGACAGGTTTAAGGAAACGCTTAAAAAGTATTTAGGGGATTGATTTTAGGAGCTAACCTCAAAAAAAAATTGAGATAATAACTTCAAGACTACTTAAATCAATAATGTAAACAAAGATGAGTTGAATTCAGTGCGACAGCATATGTCACACTCTTTTTTGTATACTTTGATAGAAGGATCTTAAAGGAGGCTGAGGAAAATGATACAAAAAGAGTATATGCACATCGCATTCAAAGGAAGCGCGTATGAAGTGGGTAAAAAACACGGAGAAATAGCCCTGAAAAACAGGGCGTTTAAGGCGTTTGTTCTCTACCAGCCTGATTTTGCAAAAAACATCCCCGGTAAAGCGATGAATCAAATCGTCAAATTTATAGACAAACATTGTCCCAATGTCAATGAGGAGATCCAAGGAATGGCTGACGCATTGGGAGTCAAGCCTGAAGCGATTTCATATTATTTGTTCTCTTATAAATTCCAAGGAGCGTGTAGTCACTTTGGCATCACAAGACCGTTCACTCAAAACCATCACACCCTAAT
>CAYOFT010000107.1:0-6246 GCA_964403295.1 uncultured Thermotogaceae bacterium
GCGATTTTTATGCCCGGATAGGTTTTAAAGCCGGCTTCTGCACTGAGAACCGGATCAGCGTCGAAATCCAGGATGGGTCCATGAAGATCCTCGGAATGGGAGTGGATGCCTGAAGCACTGGACCAGCTTTTAATGCCTACCGGTATGACTTTCCATTTGTATTTTACTTTTGCACCCACATCGTATTGAAATCCCAATTCCATATGCATTTCAGGTCCGAATTCAAAATTCAATTTGGCCAATTGAGCTTTTAAGTCATAATAAAAATCAATGGGCACTCCTACCTTGACCGGAAGTCCGCAAACTGAGAAGGAGACTTCCGGGTCAGCGAGCCTGTATTCATGTTCTTTTTCAAAACCGATCATGGCTTCCATCATCAAAATGGAAGACAGGCTCATGGGAAAGGACAGTTTTCCGTTGGAGCTGAATGAATCAAAACTCGCATGAAGGTGGATGGAACAATCCACATCCATCTTGAATGTGTTTTCTATTTTGACATCCGCCAGTTCTTCTTCCAGGATATTGATATCCCATTCTTTTTCGATGAGATTAACTCTGGCGCGTTGAAGTTTTTCCTTGTCTTGCTCACTTCCATAACGTTCGATGATTTCCTCCAAAGGACCATCTACATTGACGATAACACTTCCCAAAGCTTCCTGCATGTCAGCCTCTTCGGTTTCCAGAAGCACCATCATGGGTTGTTCCATGACACTGATAACTTTTTTGACATCACCCATTTCATGATCCAACAAGAAATCTCCAGGTGCAAAAGAAGGAAGATTGTCGGTTTGAATAAAGACCACATAATTCTCGACCTCTCCGATATCAAAATTCAAAAAACCATGAAAGTCGGTGTTCACAACAAGTGCTTTCGGACTTGAATGACTGATGGCTACAATGCCCTTGGGATGTTGTTTGACAAGGGAATTCGTGGTTTGCTGTACTCTGAATAACACACGCCTGTATTCTTCTTGTGATTCGGGATTTATTGTGTTTTCTTCTGTTTGCGGCTCTTCATGGATAAAACTCAGCAGACAGGAGTCTGTTATTGCTGCATGCTGTGAATGGACATCCTTGTGAAAGACGACACCGGAAAATCCATCGGTTGTTCTGTTATTAGAAAAATCCGCGTTGCCGATCATCACCGGTAAGATTTGCCCGTCTTTACGGTTGATGATCTTGCCGTTTTCATCGTAAACCAAAAAATCATAAATGATCTGACCGGGTTCAATATCACGAATAAACAAATAACCGTAGTGTTTTGATTTGATTTCAGATGTGAAGGTCTCTTCATCTTCTTGAACCCATCCATATGTGATATCCTGGAAAGCAATGAGCGTCCCGTCTCCCAGTTGAGACATGGAAGGATCCATTGTATTAAAGAGTAAGCTTCCCCCGTAATACGCGCCACCTTGCAGTTCCTCAAAAGGTACTCTCACAATCAGTGTTTTGGTTGTGGTACAGGATGCTAAAAAGAACATCAAGGTTATAAATAGAACAGTAACCAATAAATACTTTTGAAATTTAAATCTCACAAAGACCCCTCCCAATATGTAAGTTAGCGTTATCATTTTTATTATACCCTTTTTTCATGCAAATCATAAGTTTGGAAAGGTTTTAAGCGATCAGGTTGTGTGGAGTGTTATAATCTTACAGTCGTAATAGCCCGGCTTATCTGCCGGTTGGGCAATTCGTGAATTTTCCTGAAGGAAAATTCAAAGGTCATTTGAATGACACTGAATTAGCCCCTACAGGTTTTGTTGAATTTGATGGCATCCGGGATAAACTCTTGATGTTTAGGAGTAAAAATGAAAGATAAAAAAAACAAAAGAAGCTTGTTTATTAAAACGGTTTTAATCATAGTCGGGACTTCCACCTTGGCTTTGGGTTTGATAGGTGTAGCGATACCGGTATTACCCACTACACCTTTTCTGCTGGTGAGTGCGGCCTGTTATGCCAATAGTTCAGAGAAGATGCATGCATTTCTTTTAAAAAGCAAATTATACAAAAATACCGTTGAGAGGTTTCTGCAAGAAGGTGGTATGACTTTAAAAGCCAAGTTAACCATTACCATTCCCGTGGGGATTTTGTTGACGGTGTTGTTTTTTGTTTTTGAAAGCCCGGTTGTTAAAATCATCATTGTGGCGTTATTTGTTGGGAAAGTTATAACGTTTGTTAAGATACCGACGATTCGGAAATAGGTAAAAAACCTTTATCGGGCTTTGAGAAAAGTAACGACTGATTACTCCCCCCAAAAAGGGGGAGTTTATGGTGTATAGGTTTAACACTATAACGAGAACACTACTTTTTTCTTGATTATGCCAATAACCCACCCCGTCAGCTATCGCTGCCACCCCTCCAAGGAGGGGATTCTGGGGTTTTTAAAATTTTCCTACCCCTCAATACTAAAGATATCCATTAACCACTTCGTTAAATACTCAGCCGAATCGATAATTTCCTGTTTATTCACATACTCGTTGGCGGAGTGAATATTCCCGCCACCGGGTCCGAAGACCAGTGTGGGTAACTTGGTCCTTACACCAAACAGGTTGAAATCTCCAATGCTGGTAGAAATGAAGCGGCATTTATTGGTTTTGTTTCCCGGGTTATATGCCTCAATGATTTCAAAGAGTTTGTCAAAATATTGGTTGTTTTTTGATAAATACGGACGATATTCCACATCTTCTGAGGGTGAATACTTCCTGACCAATCGCACTTTGGTCCTTAAGTGAAGGGATTTGATAATCCGTCTGATCTCTTTTTCCACTGCGGATGGTTTTTCATTAATCCCCAACTGGCGGTTGATGGTAACTTTGCAAAATCCAGGAACGGTAAAGGACTCGTCTCCCCCCTCTATGTTTAAAACAACATAGTCGCCGCGCCCCGTTTTGATATCCGAAAATTTGTTAAAACTGATCAGCTCGGTGATAACCCTTGAGGCATCATGCAATGCGTTCAATCCCCTTTTGGGATGTGATGCGTGGGACTCCCGGCCGTAAAACTGAATTTCAAACTTTTCCCTGCCCTCAGCACCAACAACCACCACGGGAAATTCTGGATTTTTGACAATTTTCTCATGGGTCAAACAGTAATTGTCCTTTGTCAACTCAGGCGAGGGTTCTGTAACGATGATCAAATCGTAATCATCAAAGCCATATTGTTTCAGCAATTCATCCGTACCAATTGAATGAGGAGATTCTTCTCCGTAAACAAGAGAAAGAAAAAGTTCTCCGTTCAATTCCTGACACCTTTTGGCAACAGCCTCAAACACCTGTACGGCAACCGCACATCCGGCTTTCATATCTGCCGCTCCCAAACCGTAAATCTTGCCATCGTCTTCATATGCCCCGTATTTATCGTATATCCATTCACCCTTGGTTCCCACTGTATCCAGATGCCCGTTGAGAAGGATCTTTGGGCCTTTGCCATTTCCAAACTTGGCTACCACATTGAAAAAGCCCTCACGATTTTCTATGGAATAGGTCTCACTGTCGCCCTTTTCGGGATTGTAACCCTTTTTCTTAAGATAATCGAAGGCATATTGGTAAACCTTATCATCATCCCAGATAGAACTGGGGTATTTGATGAAGTTTTTTGTCAGTTCGACGACATTTTTTTCTTCTTCTTTGGTTAAAATTCTTTCCACAATTTCACTCCCAACTTTATAATCTCTGCTTTATACCTTAAATACCATACACGTCTGATAAAGCTCCTGCAATTTTAGATTGTCCAATTCCAAAGTCTTGACTTCTTTAATTTCCCAATCGAAGATATCTGTGAATTTGGAAAGGGGATCGATGGGAAAATCGCAAAATTCACTCTTATAATGCATGGGAACAACCACTTTGGGTTTGATAAGCTCGATCACTTTTACCGCTTCATTGGCATCTATTGTATAAGTGCCGCCCACCGGTATCATGAGTACATCCGTATTGGATAATTTTTGAATTGTATCCGGACCAAGCATATGTCCCAAGTCCCCTAAATGGGTAATGGTCATTCCTTCAGAAATAATCTGAAAGATGATATTTTCGCCTCTTTTTTTACCCGCGTCCTTATCATGATAAGACTTGTAACCTTTGATCATGACATCTTCAAATGCGTGTTCTCCTGCGGTTTTTACAATTGCCGGATCACCGGGTACACGATCGTGTGCATTGTGATCATGATGCTGATGACTCTCTGTGACAATTTGGATTTCTCCGGGATTAAAGGGATAAGAAACCGAATTGTCAAAAGGATCGGTCAAGATGTAAAACGAAGTCCTGATTTCAAAACATGCATGTCCCAACCATCTGATTTTCATGTTCAACACCTCTTTTTTAGTTTGTTATTATTATACAGTGTTTTTGAGTTTATCTCAAATGAAGGTTGTCTATATTTTATTCAAAAATCTCCAATAACTCGATTTTTGAGATATTCTTCCGGTTAAGTGACAATTGTGAAAGTATTCTCTCTATTTGAGAAGTACATTCTTCATTTGTAAAAGCCGTTGTTTCAACAGAGATAATTTGCTTTTCGGATGCAAAGGCATACTCCAATCTAATCACTTTTCTAATCATTGTTGAACTCCTTATCGGTGTCATACTGTCAAGATGCCGCGGTTTGAAATGTCCATTAATCATACACGGTTAAACAAGAAAATTCAACCTATGGTTGTAAAAACTTTATGAACAATTCAACCATAAGTGGTATAATAGGTCGGAAGAATGGGGTGATAATAAACGTGAATGAATTCGGGATGAAATTAAGAAAGTTAAGGGAAGGCCGCAAGGATAGCCAGGCGAAAATAGCCGGCCTGTTGGGAGTATCTCCCCAGATGGTTTCAAAATTGGAAATGGGCAAATCAAAACCCTCCATGGATGTTTTGAAATCACTGTCAGTGTATTTTAAAGTTAGTGTGGCCTTTTTTTTAGGCCTGGAGCAAGAAACTAATTTTGAAGAAAAGGCAGAATACTGGCCTCTGCTGGGGGAGATTGCCGCGGGACGACCCATCTTTGCCCAGGAGAATATCATCGAACAGATTCCCCGTATCCCGGGTATTCCCGGAGACTTTTGTCTAAAAACAAAAGGAAAAAGTATGGAACCCATCATCATGGACAAATCCATCGTCATTGTCAAAAAGGAAAAGAACTTGAAAAGAGGGACTGTGGGGGTCTTCATCATCAGAAACAACGAATGTGTGGTCAAGCGCTTTTTCCCTGACTCATTCGGGGTGGTTTTGCAAAGTGAAAATGCGAATTTTGAACCCATTGTGATCAACAAAAAGATCTGGGAAACAGATTGTATGATCGTAGGACGCGTCACAAAAGTGATCCTTGACGTTATATAACCATACTTTTCCTTTATGGTATACTATTCACTGAGTATGTGAAAAATAACACAGGAGGTGCAACATGTATCTTGAAATTTATGATGTAATAGCACGCGAAGTATTGGATTCAAGGGGAAACCCGACCGTTGAAGTGGAAGTTTATCTTGAAGATGACACAATGGGAACCGCCATCGTTCCATCCGGAGCTTCCACAGGTCAGTTTGAAGCACTTGAAATGAGAGACAAAGACGACAGATATATGGGAAAAGGAGTTCAAAAAGCTGTTAAGAACGTCAACGACATTATCGCACCAAAGTTGATCGGTCTGAATGTTTTTGACCAAACGTTTATCGACAAAGTCATGCTTGATTTGGATGGCACTGAGAACAAGGATAAACTGGGCGCAAATGCCATTCTTGGTGTTTCCATGGCCGTATCCAGAGCAGCAGCTTCCGCATTGGAGCTTCCGCTTTATAAATACCTGGGCGGTGCAAATGCCAAGACGATTCCAGTTCCCATGATGAACATTATCAACGGTGGACAGCACGCAGACAACAGCTTGGATATTCAGGAATTCATGATCATGCCTGCCGGGTTCTGCTGCTTCAAAGAAGCCCTTAGAGCCGGCGCAGAGATATTCCACAATCTGAAATCCATCCTAAAGGCCGAAGGACATATTACCTCCGTTGGAGACGAAGGCGGATTCGCACCCAACTTGGGTTCCAACGAAGAGGGAATCTCCGTAATCATCAAGGCCATCGAAAAGGCCGGTTACAAACCAGGAGAACAGGTCCTTATTGCCATGGACTGTGCCGCAAGCGAATTCTACAACGCTGAGAACAAGACCTATCACGTGGACGGCAAAGACATGACTTCCGATGAATTGTTGAAATACTACGAGATGCTGGTTGAAAAATACCCCATCATCTCCA
>CAYOFT010000108.1:0-4310 GCA_964403295.1 uncultured Thermotogaceae bacterium
AAATATTGAATTCAGAAACCTTTTCCTCAGAAGTATTTCAAAATAAAGATACCTTGATAGAGATTTTATGTGAAACAATAAATAATTTTGTTCAACATGCCGGGAAAACCCCATTACTTGGGATCTCGATAGGTGTACCGGGTGTTGTTGACAAGAAAAAAGGAACGGTTTCTTATATGCCCTCATTCAATATTTCAGACCTAAACCTTGAATCTGTCCTAAAAGATAAATTTGATCTTCCTGTTTATCTGGAAAACGATGTCACACTGTCTGCTTATGGCGAAATATGGATTGGGAATGGGAAACAATACAAAACAATCTTGCTGGTATCGATTGGAACCGGAATTGGCGGAGGAATTGTCATCGACAACAAGGTGCACACCGGGATGGGTGGAAGCGCTGGTGAAATATGCGATATGGTAACTGATTGGACAAAAGAAAGAGATAAGAAAAGTGGATTTGGACGCCTTGAAGAATGGATTGGCGGCCATGCTCTGGAGAAATTCATCACCGAAAAAAAGATTGGAAAAGACTTAAGATATTTGTCAAACAGGGACATTAAGAATCAAGAATTTGATAATTTCCTATACGAGGGAGCAACACATCTGGGATTGGCTATTGCCAATGCCATTCTCCTTTTGGATCCTGACAAGGTCATTCTTGCTGGCGGGATTGGTTATAATTTCTATGAAAAAATGTACCCCACAATCAACAAAACCTTAAAACATGTTCTCCCTCATTCATTCTTTAGAAATGATCTCATCGAAAAATCTTTATTGGAACCATATGGATGTGTCATTGGCGGATGTAATGCTGTGCAGAAAGAAAATCTTATCAATTCGATTTTCAAGCTTTGATCATCGAATAAAAAAAAGGTGGGTGTGAAAATGAAAAAAGAAATCAAATGGTTTGTAGTCATGATTTTATTCTTGGCAGTAACAACAATGTGTTTTTCAAGTGAAAAACCGGAGGTAGCTGTTCTCCTTCCCGGTTCAGTTGAATTTTTTAGTGTGGAGAGAATCGGTTTGAATCAGGCGGCAGAGGAATTTGGATTAGAACTGCTTTACGCAGACGCACAATGGGATGCGGGAATGCAGCTATCTCAAGTCGAAAACTATATTGCCAGAGGTGTGGATCTAATCTTATTATGTGCAGCTGACAACATGGCATTAAGAAGTGCCGTTAACGCCTGTAAAAACGCTGGAATTCCTTTGATAACGTTTACAAATACAGTCGGACCGGATCCTTTGGGAAAATACCCGGGAGTTATCAGTTTTATCGGGCGTTCCGATTACAACGGCGGTGTATTACAGGGACATATCGTTGAAGATATTGTGGGCAACGAAGAAGCTGATATCATTCTCATAGAGGGAAATCCAGGTACAGCCCCTCAAAGACTCCGTGAAGAAGGATTTTTATCAGTGGCAGCAAATAATCCCAATTGGAACATTATTGAAAAAAGACCGATAAAAGGTTGGACAAAGGAAGGTACCCTGGAATTCATGGAAGCATTTATCCAAACCGGTAAGAATGTAGACATTGTTGCCTGTCAATGGTGGTCTGGGGCAATCGCAGCTTCAATGGCCCTCAAAGAAAGAGGAATAGAAGATGTGAAAATCATTGGTTTGGAATTTGCAAAGGAACTTGTACCTTACATAGAAAATGGAGACATATACGCAACTTCTTATTTTTCCGTCGTTGAAGAAGGTTATAAAGCTGTAGAGGCTGCTTATAAGTACTTAAACGGAGAAACAATACCTGAATTTATTGAAATTGAACAGGTTGTTGTTACTAAGGATAATTTAGATAATTTCGAACCGGAAATGTAAATTAACGAAAGGATTTATGATATGAAAAAAAACCGAAGTCTTTTTATTGCCACACAACTCTTTTCTTTCAAGATCTATGAAAATAACAAAGAAGATTTTGCGAGAAAGCTATCTCTTGCGAAAGAAAAGCTGGATTTAAAAGCTCTCATGATAGGTGCACATTTGAATCCGAAGGATATGGCTTATACGATTGAAGTATGTAAGAAGAATGGCATTTCACCATATCTTTGGTATCCTATGTTAGCAGATATTCCACCGTCATTTGATGCCTCTCATTTAAGACTGACTGGATATGGACAAAACAGTGAATCGTTCATACTGGAAGAGCAAAGGGAATCGGGAGAAGACTTCGGTTTTTTATGTCCTGTTAAAGCTTATCACGATCAGGATTATTTTATCTTATACAAAAGATACCTGGAAAAATTCGAATTTGAAGGGGTATTTTTAGATAAAATCAGATACCCTTCTCCTTCTAACGGACTTTCAGATTTACTGGGCTGCCAATGTGACACCTGTACTAAAGAATATTCAAAAAAGGGCATGGACCCCAAAAAACTATTCACAAAACTATCTGAGGACTATGACCAGGTTGAAAGTGTCAGTGATTTAAAGCAACTCATTCATCACAATTATTTGGAAATTAAAAGATTTCTCGATTTTAGAGAAGCTCAAATCAACAAACTGGCATTTAAATTTATTGACTTGGCCAGGGAGAAAGCTTTGAAAGTTGGTGTGGATCTTTTTTCACCATCATTGGCAAGAATTGTCTCACAAGATTATGTTCAGTTATCCAAGAAGGCTGATTGGATTAAACCCATGCTTTATTTAAAAACAATGGGCCCTGCAGGCCTTCCCATTGAACTGCTATCTTTGATCCAAATGATGAAAACAAGAAATCATTTTCTCTCTGAAACTGATGTGATGGAATTAATTCAGGAAGCGATCGGCTTAGGTCTTCCGGAAAATGAAGAAGGCTTGAAAAAAAACGGAATGGCTGTTCACACTTTTACAACTGAAATTAATAAGGCTAGCGCAAAGTTGGCCAATATTCATACCGATATTTATCCAGGCTTTGAAGCCGTTGATTTCCCTCCAATATGCAGCATGGATTCAAAAACACTGACCCGCTACCTGGAGGAGTTCAGGAAAAATGAACTCAATGGGTTCGTCCTTTCCTGGGATATTTCAAAGATACCTGAAAGCTATTTTAGTTTGGTTGGTGATTTCTTTGAGTGAAACAACCGATGAAGCTGTTGAAAATATTCTTGAGATAAAAGATTTCTCAAAATCCTTCCCGGGTGTTAAAGCACTTGACAAAGTTTCTGTTGAAGTAAAGGAAGGAGAAATACATGCCCTGCTGGGAGAAAACGGATCCGGAAAATCAACATTAACGAAGTGTATCGTTGGCGCTTATAAAAAAGATGAAGGAAACCTTTATTTCAAAGGGATGGAAAGAGATTTTAAGAGTCCCATCGAATCATTCGCAGAGGGTTTAAGTGTGGTTTACCAAGAGCGAAGTCTAATTCCTCAATTAACCATCCTTCAAAACATCATGTTAGGCAATGAATTTTCTAACAAAATCGGAATCCTGAATGAAAAAAAGGCCCGTGATTTATTTAGAGAAGTCAGCAAACAATACCAGTTCAATATTAACCCTGATGTGATAGTTAATAACCTCGGGGTGGCAGAACAGAAACTGGTTGAAATTATAAAAGCACTGGTTCGCCAATCAAAATTGATCATCATGGATGAACCTACCGCTTCCCTGTCAGAAGATGAAATCGAACATTTATTTATGATCATCGCAAAATTGAAAGAAAAAGGGATTTCTGTAATCTATATCACCCATCTTCTGGATGAGGTCTTTAAAATCACAGACCGTATTACGATTCTCAGAGATGGAAAAAAAGTGATTACAAAAAATACAAACGAGATGACGAAAGACGAGATTGTCAATCTGATGTCCGGGGAAGTACTTCAGAAGAAAAATGACAAAATACAAAATTACGCAGATAAAACTGCCCCTTTACTAAGGGTTAAAAATCTGGTTTATCAAGCCAAATTGAAAGGTATTTCCTTTGAAGCTTATCCAGGGGAAGTGCTTGGTGTAACGGGATTAACAGGTGCGGGAAAGTCAGAAATGGCCAAGATTTTATTTGGTGCGATACAACCCGATAGCGGGAATATAGAGATTAATGGAGAGAACATACGCTTTAAAACTCCACATGATGCGATAAAAAGAGGTATTTCATTAGTTCCAGAAGATCGAAAAACAGATGGTTTGAACCAAATATTCGAAGTCTACAAAAATCTTTCTTTACCAAGTCTAAATACATTTACAAATCGCTTTGGCGTAATCGATACAAGGAAGGAACTTAAAAAAACAGATGAATATCAAAAAAAGATGAACATTAAATATGCAAACCCTTTTCAAAAAACAAGATTTCTCAGTGGTGGTAATCAACAGAAAATTGTCCTTGC
>CAYOFT010000108.1:4410-6093 GCA_964403295.1 uncultured Thermotogaceae bacterium
TTAATCATCTTATTTCAATTTATCCTGGTTAAAACAAAATTAGGAAGGTATATTACTGCAATCGGTGGGAATAAAGAAGCTGCAAGACTATCGGGTGTTAATGTTGATTTTTATATCATCATGGCCTTTTTAATAGGCGGAGTGATGGCCTCGATTTCCGGAGTAGTGTACGCTTCCAGACTGCTTTCAGTGACACCACTTGCCGGGGAAGGTTATGAGCTGGATGCCATTGCTTCGGCAGTTATAGGAGGAACAAGTGTATCCGGTGGAGAGGGTTCTGTCGCCAAAACGCTTGTAGGTGCTTTATTACTGACAATGATTACCAACGCCTTTAACCTACTGGGTATCAATCTGTATTTTCAATATGTTTTCAAAGGAATTGTTATCCTCACAGCCGTCGGTTTTGACAGTTTCTCTAAAAACAAAAATGATTAAATAATCCCTCGTTTTTCTCACTTCCTTTGGGTTTGCTAAAGGCGAAAACAGTTATACACAACGCAAAAAAAACACTATAAACTACAATCACATTACAGGTTCGCCTTTAACGCCATTTTCAAAACCCGAATAGTTCAGGGCAACCACTAGGGTTGCCCCTACAAATACTTGAATAAAATAACAAATCACGAAAATTATATCAAAAACCCTCAAAAAAATAAATCAAAGACTTGACTTTAACGCCACGTAAAAGAGTAAACTATGGTTGAGCTCAAAAGGATGTGATTGCGTGCGTGATCTAATGAAAATCGGAGAAATAGCAAATCTGTTTGATGTGAGTACCCGAACGATCAGATATTACGAAGAAGTGGGGTTGTTGACCAGTCATCGAGATCCCGATTCTCAATACAGGTATTACGATGAGCGATCTTCAGAGCGGTTGAAAAAGATATTGGTCTTGAGAGAATTGGGATTGTCTCTGAATGACATCAAAATCATCTTGGAACAAACCGCCACTTCCATTGTCTCAGACATTCTGATGACTCATTTATTAAAAGTTCAAGACGAAATCAAACGGCAGCAAATGCTTGAGAAGGTAATAAAGGAACTTCTCAACATGCTTGAATCAAAACTATCCCCCGGGCAGATCATCAATACCCTTGAAATCAATTCCCCGGGAGGCATTAACATCTTAAAGGAGGACTACAAAATGGAACAGTTAACAAATTCAGATATTAGAATCATCAGACTTAAACCTACAAAAATAGCAGCTTACAGAGCAAAAAGCGAATCACCTGAATCAGACTCTTTAAAACCACTCTTGGAATGGGCAAAAAAAGAAGGGCTAATGGATTTATTCGCCACCCGTATCTTCGGTTTTGATACCGCAGTTGACAAGAAAGAATACCCCGTTTACGGCTATGAAAGCTGGATCAGCATACCGGATAATTGTCAGGTACCCGAACCCCTTGAAGAAAAATATCTTCAGGGAGGATTGTATGCCGTTACGAATACCACTTACGGAAATTTCGATGTACAGAAAAGATGGCAAATGTTTGCCAAGTGGTTTGAAGAAAGCGAATTTGAATATGGCGGCCAGCAATGTCTGGAGGAGGTACTAATGATTGAAACCATTGATAACCCCTCAAAATTGCAGTTGGATTTATTGATTCACATTAAAGAAAAATAACCCATGCTATAATTAGTCATTCAGCAAGAAATAGAGGTGAGTATCTTGGGTAAAAAAGT
>CAYOFT010000109.1:0-6082 GCA_964403295.1 uncultured Thermotogaceae bacterium
CTCTTCCCCGATTACCACCGTTGCATCAGCTGTTAATGGGTTGAAGTTTTCTAATACAAATACAACCGTTCCAGACCCATACTGATAACCTGTAGTATAGGAAATATCCCAACGCTCTGTATCCGTCTCCATAAATCTGTTTAAAACAGCTGTTATTGTTCCCTCCGGAGTTAGCCTAGGAGCAAAACAAATGTCCCTTCCTTCGTCTTCTCCTCTTGCATCTGTCAATGTTATCAATTCATTCAAGGAATATTCATTTCCATCTTGGGGTGTATTTTCAGTAGTGTCCACAGGCGTTTCAGGGCTGTTAAATCTTTTCCAGTAGTGTCCTCCAGCATTTAGAACAGACACACCCTGGAATATGTAAATTCCCGCTCCCTCTTCAGCACTGTTTTCTCGGATAACATTCTTAAATATCTGAGGATATATTTCTACTAAAGGACTTCTTTGCGAGGAATCATCTTCTGAATTCTCAACCAAAATCCCCCCGCCATAATAATCGGTTACATTCTGACAAATGATGTTATTTCTGATGATGGGGCTGGCCCCAATGATATGGATTCCCGAAGTGACCGCCGGTCTCCTTTGATTTGAAGGCGTTGAAGAACCCGCATTCGTAATGGTAAATCCTTCTACTATCGTGTTTGTTTCTCCTCGCCTGATACTGCTTTGTGCTGTTGCAATGATTTGGATTCCCGCCTTGTCATTGGCACCGGCATCGATGATGGTGGTTTCTCGAATCGTTTCATCGGTGGGGTCTTGAGCGGTTAGATGAATGGCTTTGTTGTTAATAATCAGGTTTTCTTCATAGGTTCCCGGATAGACTTTGATGGTATCGCCGTCCTGAGCCTCGTCAATCGCTTCCTGAATCGTATGGTAGTCCCAGTTGATGGCTTTCATGACAATGTGTGTTTCCAGGGCATTTGTATCCACCCCTTTGTTCTGGAAGCTTTCCAAATAGGCGCCATCTGTGGATTGAATGGTGCCTTTGGTATAACTCACATGAACCTGATTGTTTTTGCCGATGGGGTATTTCAGGGTTATGATGATGTGGTCTGCCTCGTCTGTTTTCAGTTCTGCGGCTGTTATTTCATTCACATAGCCGTTGACGAGGACGCCAAATTGTTCGTATTCTGTTCCCGTGGGTGCTTGCATGGCTTTGTCAAATCCCAGGTCTATGGTTTGTCCGTCGCTGTTGATGATCGCCGTTTCTAAAATGGGTTGTTGTCCCGGAACTTTGTTTTCCACAGGTTCGTTGGTGTAGCTGTTTAAGTAACTCCCGTCCTGGGCCTGTATGCTTCCCCGGGTGTAGTCGATGGTGATGATGTCGGTGGTTTGTACGGGTGTTTCCAAACTCAGCAGATATTGGTTGTTCGTTCCCGGTTTGTGTTCTATTTTGGTTGTGGTTAGGGTTTGTTCTTCTCTGTTGTTTTGTTGGTTTTCTGTTGTCTTTTTCACGGTGTATTGTTTGTGTTTACCAGTAGGGTCCGCCATGGCTTTGTCATAGGTGATCTCGATTTGTGTGCCTTCCCGGTTGGTCTGGGCACTGGTTTGTGTGGGTGATGGGATGATGGCTGTTTTAAAGGTCCATACACCACTCTTGGTGGTTTTTGCCGTTTGGGTGTTGACGGCTGCCACTTGCCAGTAGTAGGTGGTATCCCCTTGTAGTGTGTCCGGGATTTGGTATTGTTGTTGGTTCAGTCCTTCGGCTTCTATTGGGATTGTTTTGGGGGTGTCCGAGAGGTAGAGGGTGTAGGTGATGGCCTGGTCCTTTTGGTCGTGTTCCCATTGAAGGGTTGGGGGAACTAACGCATCGATGTCTTGGCTGGCATCGGTGGGTGATGGGGTATGGGGGATGTCCATGCCGTCACTTTGGGTCATGAAGCTTTGGGCCTGAGTGCGTGTGGCGGCTCCGTTGTCGTCTTTGACCAGGATGAACCAGTAGTAGGTTCTGCCCTTTTCCAATCCTTCCGGTTGGTAATGGGTTTCTTCTATTCCTTCAACAGTGACGTTTCGGTTGGTGTTTTTCACGGTGTCGATGTAGACGTAGTATTTGATGGGGTCTGAATCCGGGTCGGTGCTCTCACTCCAGCTGAGGGTGACATCGGTGGCAACGTCCGTTGCCCCTTCTGTGGGATTGAGTAATTCCGGTTGATTAGGAGCGCTGTTACCGGTTTTGACGGGTCCGCTTCCCAGGGCTGTGGTTCGGCTGGCATCGGCACCGGCAATCAATGTCCACAGGTAGGTGCTGTTGCCCGGCAGGTTGATGAATGTGTGGCTGGTGTCGGTGGTGTGGGCTGTGGTGGCCGGTTCACTTCTGGAGAGGCAGGTTATGATTTGGCTGGCGTTTTGTTTGGTTCGGTTTGCTATTGTTTCGGTTTGTTCATAGATGTTGATGGTGTAGGTGATGGGGTTGGCCGGGTTCAGGGGGTCTTTGTACGCTTGCCAGTCCAGGGTGAATCCCGTTTCTGTCACTTCACTGACCATGAGCATCGGATCGGCCGGTTCGTTTTCAGGTTCAACGGGGACGGGTAGTCCTTGCCCATCCACGGTGAAGGTCCATACGGGAGAATTGACTTGTTTCTCATTCAGGCTGGCGTTTACTTGCCAGTACCAGACCCCGCTTTCCAGATGAGGAAATAGGAAGTAGTTGTTGTTCGTTTCATAGTTAAAACTTTCTGCCAACCCTTCTACGTTTCGGGCGTATCTCAGCGTGTATCTGACACCGGCTTCTTCGTCCGTGCTCTTGGTCCATCTGGCGTAGAAGTTGTTGCCCGGTATGATTTCCGCTTGAGCCGGGTAGAGGTTGACAGGAGCGTTTAACTGGCTATTAGGCTCTTTTTTAATACATGAGGTTAACACAAAAAATATGATGATAAATAAAACAACAGTTTTTTTAATGTTTTTCACAACAATACCCCCAATAATTTGGAGTTGCAGCTTTTCCTGAGCCATAGCTATCTTTATTTCATTTGAAAAAAAGACTATAATCCTATATTATACTCTCCTTTTATTAAATTTAACTATTCCTTATCAAACTTAACTTAAAAACGCAGTACTTCTCTTTCTTTGAAAAATAGCTATGGTTTTTATCCAAAGTCCAACCGGGTTTATATTGTTGTTTATTTCTTCCCACTAAAATTCTATTTTTTTATCTGAGCCACTCTAAATCCCAAAGAATAACTGCCAAAATTAACATATTGTCCTGTTCTCATTGCCACACGATTAAAATTTTCCGTGTTATTCCAACCGCCTCCACGTATAATCCTTTGCTCATCAGGGTTAGAAGGCGGCCCTATGGGATTTTCCAATGGCGACTCATAATAATAAGTTCCTTTGTACCAATCATGACACCATTCCCATACGTTTCCACTCATATCATATAAACCAATTTCATTAGGCGCTTTTCCTTTCTTTTCATGAGTGCCTTTTCCTGCGGCAATAGGGTAAGTTGCATTAGTAGAATTGCCGCTATACCATCCTACATTATTAAGAACATTTCCACCTGAAAATTTATAATCAACATCTGTGGCATAATCATTTTGAGCTCCTCGGGCTGAATACTCCCATTCTGCTTCTGTTGGCAGTCTATAGCCTTCAACTTGTGAAATATCCGTTGTAGGATTTCCTGAACTATTTAACAGAGAACCATCACTGGTATCATACGCCTCGCTAACACCCATTTTTCTACTCAACCAATTGCAATATTCAATTGCACCCCACCAGGTTATATGCGTTACGGGATAATCAATCTTTCCTGGATATTTTAACCGATGTGCTCCTCCAGCATAATAATATTCGCATGTCTCCTCATCATTCTCAATTATCTCATGACCGTTATAGAATCCACTTTCAGGAACACCTACGCCATTTAAAAACTCCAAAAACTCTCCAACGGTTACTTCCCAAATCCCGATGTAAAAATCATAAGTCAATACAACAGTATGAATGGGCTTTTGATTACTTCCCCATGCAGTATAATCTAATGTATCTCCCATTCTGAAGGTACCGTTAGTTATGAATTTCATAAAAAGTGCATTGGGATTAAAATCCACAATGCCTATTCCACCGCCTATACTACATCCTGAAAAAAAAGCAATTAAAATAGCGAGTAACAAAAAAACAAAAAGGACTTTCTTTCTCATCATAATTTTCCCTCCTGGTAATACTTTCATTCAGTCTGATTGAAGAAAACGTCCTGTTTTACGCGAACTAAAACCGGTATAATTCTCTAGAAATATTTGGATTTTAATTTGGAATGTTATTAACTAAGCTATATTTTTACTCATACTCCCACTTTTCAATAATTTATATAATTACTGTCACGAAAGTCCTTCTTAATAAAATCTGGCAACTCACTGCAAAAAAAGAAAAATTGAATCATCCAAATAACAAAAGACTAACGGCCATAATGGCCATTCCGGAAATCAAACCCAATATCGAATAATGATGTTCTCCGTATTCTTCAGCAGCAGGGAGGAGTTCATCGAAGGATATGTAAACCATAATCCCCGCAACCAATGCAAAGACAACGCCAAGTACAACATCATTAAAACCAAAAATGAAATAAATCAATAGAAATCCGATAATAGCCCCGACAGGTTCAGCAAACCCGGATAAAAGTGAATAAACGAAAGCTTTTTTTTTACTACCGGTAGCGTAAAAAATGGGAATGGAAACAGCGATCCCTTCGGGTATATTATGTATAGCAATAGCTACGGTGATGGCGATTCCCAATTGAGGGTCTTTTAATGCTGCTATAAATGTTGCCAAACCCTCTGGAAGATTGTGCAATGCAATCGCTCCTGCTGAGAACAAACCCATTCGCATCAAGCGTCTGTTTTTTTGTGACTCTTCGCTGGGTTCATTATCTCTCATCTCTTCTACTTTGTGCATTTCATGAGGGTTTTCATAATCAGGGACCAATTTGTCAATCAGAGCGATAAACAAAATACCACCAAAGAATGATAATATCCCCACCCAGTTTCCCATACTCCCCAGTTCAGCTGAGAGGTTTTCCACGGCTTTTGCCAAAATTTCAACAAATGATATGTAAACCATAACACCGGCTGAAAATCCTAAGGCGATGGATAATAACCGGGTGTTGGTCTTTTTTGCAAAAAAGGCGATAGCGCCTCCAACACCGGTAGAAAGGCCTGCAAAAAGCGTCAAAGCAAATGCAAAAAAAAGTGTTCCGAATGAAATAACCATGATGTCACCGCCTTTTTTGACTGTTTTAAATCAACAAAAATTCCCGCTGTCGGTCATCGAAATATATCACTTTTTGTCCATCAAAACCTATCGTTTGTTCCAGATAAATTCCTTCTTTGAGATTATCCCATTCGGGAATCTCCACTTTAACATTCAATTCCAAGGCATAACAGGTGTTTTTGTGAATGGCAAGCTCCCCACGCACGGGGATCGCTTCCTGTTTATCGTATAACCCAATAATAGGACCGGCCCCATGACCATGAATACCGATGGGATGGGTGTAGAGCATGGCGTCAATACCTTTTTCTTTTGCCTCCGCCATGGCTTCACGAAAGACCTGATTACCAGTTTTTCCTACCTTAAACTTGGAAGAAACGATGTCCTGAAACTCATTGCCAACCTTGAAGGCCTCTAACAACCCTTTGGGAGGTTGTGTTTCGCCTTCTCTTAAACAGTAAGCCAATCTTTGAGTATCCGATTGCAGGCCGAAGTATTTAAGACCCATATCACAATGAAGAATGTCTCCCCTGTGAATCACACCATTGGTGGTTTCTCCTTTTCTGTGAATGTACACATCCGGCGGGAACCAGTAGGGAAGTCCATAGGATGTAATTCTCTCCAGCATATACCATTCCAAATCCTGTGAAGTGGTGATTCCTGGATAAACCCGTTCAGGGGAAAAGGTCTCGGCAATGATCTCATGAGCCAGTTTGTTCACCCGGTGATAGACTTCCATTTCTTCATCCAGTCGTGTTTCCAACCATCGGATACAAAGCTGTTCTGCTGAACAGAATTTCTTCTTTATATCCTCCGGGAACAACTCTTGCATCTGTTGATACAGCCCATGTGAAAGGCCATCTCCAAAAGCAAA